>JAURVW010000235.1 GCA_030655275.1 Solirubrobacteraceae bacterium | reverse complement strand
CGATTATGCAGACACCAAATGGTTTTCCGGCACTAGCGGAGCGGCGAATGGTGGATCGAAAGTCATCAGCACTGGGCCGTTGCAGAACCCAGGTTATGCTTCCATTATGCTCAGCCCGGAAAACTGGGCGGATACCCTATTGCGCAGCGGCACTCATGCCCTGATCAATAGTGGTGTGTCTACTGCTATCAATGGTGGAAGTTTTGGCTCGAACCTGGGAGATGCGTTGATCGGTGAGGGCATCGATCTTGGCGCCGCTTTAGGTAACAAGGCAATTGGTGATTTGGCAGCGGGTTTGGAAGTAGCGCCTAAGATTGCTGAGAAGCTGATCCTGCATGCGGCATTGGGAGGTTTGATCGCCAAGGCTCGTGGTGAGAGTTTTGCCAGTGGGGCCATCGCAGGTGGTATCGCAGAAGGCCTGACGCCTATCGCAAATGGTCTATTGGCAGAGTTCGTTAGCTCGCGCTTTGATGCGACTGACTTGAGTCCTGCCGGGAGCCAACTGAAGATCGGAACGGCGCAGATCATTGGGCTGATTGCTGCTGGTGTGGCTGGGGGGAATCCAGCGACAGGTAGCCTTATTGGCGGCACGGCGGAGAAGTATAACGATCAAGGCTTCCACGATCCGACCGATTGGTGGTTTGATAATAGCGGTGCGCCGCTGCAGCCGGCTACATCAGCAGTCGACAAACTCAAGGCAGATATATCTCTGTTTATATTGACTGGCCTCTTTCCGGAGTTGTTGGCGGTGAGGGCTGAAGGATGGCTGGCGAGACTCACTGGAATGTTCAGTAAGTCTACGGAAGAAGCGGCTTTAGCGGGAGGGGGCACCAAAGCCGGAGCGGGCGGAGCGGCTGAAATTGCTACTGGTGCAAAAGAGGCTGGAAGCTCTGCGACTAAGTTGAGTCAGGGAGAGCAGAAAGCGATTGCTAGAATTGATAACATAATAAAAAACTTCAAAGATCATGATATCGAAGGTACATTGAAAGACATGGCTGGAGATCCAGTTCCTCGGAAGAATGGCAGTGGTTACTATGATCATTTGAACGAAATGCAGGAGCGGATAAGAG
>JAURVW010000225.1 GCA_030655275.1 Solirubrobacteraceae bacterium | reverse complement strand
CCCGGCGGGGGACCACCCCGACCCAGCCTGCTTGTTTGCGGGCCCTGTTTGCCGTCGACTCCTTCGGTGCCCTTGCTCCCGCCAGCCGGGGAAGGGTTGGGGTAGGCGGCTTCTGATGGGTCTGGGCTCGTTGGGCGTCCGACGCTGGGGGCCGGGGGCCGGTGCGCTACCTCGGGGTGGTTGGCGCTCGCGCCTGTGACTGCTCAGGTAGCCGTCGCCTGGAGGTTCCAGGCGACGGCCCGGGGAGCGGTCTGGGCGCTAGACGATGTCGAGCGGGGCGCTGGTCACCGGGTCTTCGGAGTCGGGGGCGAACTTGGGGATGACGCGGTAGAAGCCGCCGGCTCCGAGGTAGGACGGGAGTGGGGCGGTGGTTCCGGTGATGGTCTGGCCCGGGCTCAGATAGCGGATGTAGAGCGGGATGGGGCCGACGTCCCAGGTGAGGTCGGACCAGCCCGCGAAGCCCGACTGCTGCAGGCCGTACGGGGCCGCGGAGACCCCGAGGCAGGTCGCGCCGACGTTGGTGATCGAGTACTTCAGCCGCGGCTGCGTGCCCTCCCGGACCTTGCCCGGCTTCACCGCGAACTTGACGGAGCCCGGCTCCGGCGGGGCAAACTTGCAGGTCGGCTGCGGCGGGGCCGGACTGGGCTGAGCCGCGGCCGGGGCGGCGACGGCGGTGGCCGGGAGGCCGAAGGCGGCGACGGCCGTGATTGCAATTGCTGAACGCGTGGACAGGGGCATATGTCCACGCTAAGGACGCCAACGCGCCAACCGCGCTTGCGTGTCGCTCGCCTGGGGGACGGGCACCGGGCAAGGCTGGGTAACGCCGTTTCGCCGATTATGGCCGTGCGAGCGAGACCCGAGGAAGCCGGATCGCGTTGCCGGGCACCGATCGCCGGGGCTTTCGGCGACTCCCCCGGGTGGCCCTCCGCAGTACGCGTGGAGGAGGGAAGGGGATACGTTGCGGCTCGCGCTGCGGGGAACCGCGACGTGCGAGCACCACCCACCCACTCGAGGATCCCTGATGACCCTTACCCTCAACCGCCCGGTCGGCGCCGTCATCGCGGCCCTGGCCGCCGCCACGATCTTCGCCCCGGCCGCCAGCGCCGGCATCGACCGCGACGCGAGCTTCACCACCTTTCCGGCCGATTTCGACTGGGACGGCAGCCAGCCGCGCCCCGCCGACGTGAACCTCTCGACCGGGTCGTTCTCCGGCTCGATCAGCAGCTCCACGAACTCCGCCGACACCCTCGTTCCCGGCTACGTCGCTCCCACCGAGGGCATCTGCGGCACACGCGACGAACAGCGCTACAACCCGGCGACCCAGAACTACGACCTCATCGTGAAGGTGCCGGTCAACGCCTGCTACGACTCGGTGCTCATCCGTGGCGGCGCGGTGGTCCCGAAGCTCGACCCCGTCGGTGGCGGCGAGCTGCCCGTCGGTCTGGCCGCCGGCGACGTCGCCCGCGTCGTGCACCCGACCACCCAGGCGTCGCTCTTCGACGCCGCATTCACCCCGGTCCCGGCCGGCACGACGAGCCCGATCGGCGGCAGCGGCTTCTACGTGAGCCGCTCCGACGCCGCCACGGTCGTCAGCGCGACGCTCTACCGCCGCGTCGCCCGCAACATCGAGCGCGAGACCTTCCTTCCCGGCACCTACGCGTGGGAGCTCGAGTCGACGCAGTACGGCAAGGACGACGAGGTCTGCCTGGAGTCGCCGTTCGATCCGGTCCTCAACCGCAGGGTCAAGACGACCGACGTGATCCCGCCGAAGCCGACCGACGTGCCCCCGGCCGGCCAGGGCTACTACCTCAACATCAAGACCTACTGCGACATCACGCGCACCGCCGTCCCCGGCGCGCCGTGGGAGGCCATCTCGTCCGGCCGCATCACCGGCGTCTCGCCGACCGGCTACTCCGGTGTGTTCAGCGTGCCGATCCAGGCCGGCGACCTCCTCGGCTACCGCGAGAGCCGCATCTCCATCGCCGGTGACGACGAGACGACGATCAGCGCCGGTGCCATCGTGCCCGTCGGCGCCGTCGACGGTGTCGTCCCGACGATCCGCAAGTCCGAGTTCGGTGCGAAGAGCACGAGCGTCAAGGCGTTCCTCAAGAACGGCCTCTCGGCCTTCGTGACCCTCGACAAGCCCGGCACCGTCAAGCAGGAGTTCGTCGCCACGGTCACCGAGAAGAAGAAGAAGGGGAAGAAGAAGGCCAAGAAAAAGACGGTCATCGTCGGCACCGGCGCTGCGACGACGACGACCGCCGGCGAGACCGCCAAGGTCAACCTCTTCGCCACGAAGGACGGCCGCAAGGTGCTGAAGGCCGTGAAGAAGGGCAAGCCGCTCAGCGGCTCGCTCGTCACCACCGTCACGGATGCGGCCGGGAACACGGTCACGTCGCAGGCGGCGCTCAAGCTCAGCGGCAAGTAGTCGCGGCGGGCCACCCCGGCTGGGCCGGGGTGGTCCCCCTCTGGTCGCCGCTACCGTACTTTTGCGATTGCGGCGGTCGTCTTGGGGCATTGGACGCTCGGACTCCCGGCGGGGGACCACCCCGACCCAGCCTCGTCGTCTCGCCGTCCTCCTTGGCCTGAGCTCTCTCGTTCTGGGTGGGTCGGCGCTGGTTGCGGCGGTGGCTTTCCCTGCACAGTGCGGGTTCTTGTTCGCTGTCCTCTTTCCGTCCGGGGGCCGACGTAGTTTGATGCTCCTTGTTCCCCGACCATTCGGGGGGCGCATGGTGAGCGAAGTCCGGTGTGATCCCGGCGCTGTCCCGCAACGGTGGTCCTCCTGGAGGCGAGCCCGGTCGACCGCCCTGCGTCTGTTGATTCGCCCTCGGAGGAGGGGTGGTCGCCTGTCCGTCGCCCGTGCCCCTCGGCCCGGGTGGACGTCTGGTCCGCTCTTGCTCCACCCGCTCTCGTTGGAGGAGCACCGTGCAGAAGAGTTATTCGATCGGTCCCCGCACCTTCGTCCTCGACCAGACGAAGGCCGAAGCGGCCCTCGCGGCCAAGCGGGTGGTCGGCGGTCGCGAGACGATGACCTTCAACCTGCTGCCGCTGCGGTACACGTGGGCGTACGAGCTGTACCGCACGATGAAGGCCAACCACTGGGAGCCGGAGGACGTCCCGATGGGCAAGGACGTCGAGCAGTGGCGCGACGCCCGCGCCCTCACCGACATCGACCGGTGGATCATCCGGATGGGCATCGGCTACTTCTCCGCGGCGGAGGGGATCGTCGGCGACAACGTCCTGCACGTCGTCCGTGAGCTGGCCACCGCCGCCGAGCTCAAACTCGTGCTCGGTCGCCACGCGCACGAGGAGAACATCCACGCCGACTCGCTGCTCTACATGATCTCCTCGCTCGGGATCGACCCGCACGAGTGCGAGGCGATGTTCGAGGACATCCCCTCGATCCAGGCCAAGAACGCGTTCGTCACGCGGGTCTCCAAGGAGCTGCGCCGAGAGCTCGACATGGACTCCCTCGCCGACAAGCAGCTGCTCGCGAAGAACATCTTCGTGTTCGGGCAGTGCATGGAGGGCACCCAGTTCTACGGGCTGTTCGGGATGATCCTCAGCCTCTACCGCCAAGGCAAGCTGCCCGGCATCGGCACGATGTTCCGCTACACGCTGCGCGACGAGTCCAACCACATCGAGGTGTTCCGCCGGCTGCTCCTGGAGCTCGTCGCCGAGAACCCCGACGTCTGGACCCCGACGTTCCGCGAAGAGCTGCGCGACCTCATGCGCGAGGCCGTGCAGCTCGAGCAGAACTTCATCGCGGACTGCCTGCCCGTCGAGGGGGTCGGCCTCTCCGCCGGCGAATTCTCCACCTACATCGACTACATCGCCGACCGCCGCCTGGAATCCGTCGGGCTCGCGCCGCTGGTCGGTGGCATCGAGAACCCGCTGCCCTGGCTCGCCGAACTCATGGACGTGCGCAAGGAGCAGAACTTCTTCGAGGGCCGCGTCACCGAGTACCAGAAGGCGTCGTCCCTGGCCGCCGTCTCGGACGACGACCTCTAGGCCCACCCGGCCGCCGCACCCAGACCTTCGCGCCTCGGCGCACCGACCTTCTCCGCTTCCACGCAAGGAGCCACGATCCCCATGCTCGACTTCTCCGACCTCCTCCGGGACCTCGACCTCAAGGCCGCCGCCGCGGTCACGGCCCCGCAGCGCCCACCGTTCGACGTGGGACCCGCCCTCCTGGCGGGGCCATCGTTCCGCGACTACCGCGACCTCGCCCTCAAGGTGACGGGCTCCGACGGCGGCGACGCGCAGTTCCGACCGGAGATCGCGGCCGAGATGGTCGCCGATGCGCTCGTCACGCTCACGATCGCGGAGGGTGATGCCCGCGCCGACACCGCCTCGGCGCGCGCCGTCGTCGGCTCGATCACGAAGCGCGTCTGCGAGCGACTGATCGATCGTGGCCTGCACGAGGGTCGCATCACCGAGCACGACGTGTCCGCGCTCGTGGAGGCGCAGCTCATCGAGGCCGGCCAGTTCGAGGTCGCCAAGGCGCTCGTCCTACGCCGGGCCGTCGTCGAGGGTGTCGCGGAGTCCGCCGCCGTCCTCTCGACCACCGCGGCCGCCGAGGGCACCGTCGGCGTGTCGCCGCGGCTGGTGCGTCGCTCTGGTGCGGTCGTCGCCTGGGACGGCGGCAAGATCGAGGCGGCCATCCGCAACGCCTTCCTCTCGCTCTCGGCCGACTCCGAGCCGGCCGGCGCGATCACCGCGCGCGTGACGGAGCGGGCGCAGGCGCTGGGCAAGTCGTTCGTGGAGGTCGAGACGGTCCAGGACCTGGTGCAGGAGGAGCTCATGCTCGCGGGGCACATGCGGGTCGCCGAGCGGTACATCATCTACCGCGCCGAGCGCGCGCTGCTGCGGGCCCAGGAGGCTGCGGGCGGTCAGCTCTCACTCGTCGGCGACGGCTCGCCGACGGCGTCCACGTCGCCCGCTCCGGCCGACGACGTGGGCCTGTCGCCGGTCGCTGCGTCCTCGCCGATCCCGGCGCCCGAGTTTCCGCCGATTCCTGTCCTCGCGGCCGACGGCTCGGAGGAGGAGTGGGACGGCCGCGACCTCGTCGCCCGGATCGCCTACGCCAGCACCGACCTCGACATCGAGGCGACGCCCGCCGAGCTCGAGCGCGAGCTGCGTCGCTCCGTGCGCCCGGGCATCCCGAGGTCCGAGCTGCGCACGCTCGCGATCCTCAACGCGCGCGCCCTCGTCGAGCGCGACTCCGAGTACTCGGCGTTCGCGGGCCGGATCCTCCTCTCGTACGCGTACGAGGAGGCCCTGGAGTGGGACATCGTCCGCGACGGGATCGAAGGCCTCGCCGCCGCCCACCGGGGCGCGCTCGAGAAGAACCTGCGCCACGGCGTGTCGATCGAGCGCATCGACGCGCGCCTGCTCGACTACGACCTCGATCGCCTCGCCGCCGAGCTCGATCCGTCGGCCGACCTCGCCTTCGACTTCCTCGGACTGCAGACGCTCTACGACCGGTACCTGCTGATCGACAAGACCGATCCGTCGAATCCGCGCCGCTTCGAGACGCCGCAGCTCTTCTGGATGCGCGTCGCCATGGGGATCGGCCTCGGCGAGCCGGAGGGCTCCGACCGCGAGGCCCGCATCATCGACCTCTACGCGATGTACTCCGGGCGCCGCTTCTGCTCCTCGACGCCGACCCTCTTCAACGCGGGCACGCCGCACTCCCAGCTCTCGTCGTGCTTCCTCTACAAGGTCGAGGACACGCTCGACTCGATCATGCAGCGCGGCATCGCCGAGAACGCCCAGTGCTCCAAGTACGCCGGCGGCCTCGGTGGCTCCTGGACGGCGGTCCGCGGCACGGGCTCGCACATCGGATCCACGAACGGCGAGAGCCAGGGCGTCGTCCCGTTCCTGAAGCTCCACAACGACCAGCTCGTCGCCGTCAACCAGGGCGGCAAGCGCGCCGGGGCCGGCTGCGCCTACCTCGAGCTGTGGCACAACGACATCCGCGAGTTCCTGGAGCTGCGTAAGAACACCGGTGACGACCGCCGGCGCACGCACGACATGAACACCGCGAACTGGATCCCGGACCTCTTCATGCAGCGCATGGAGGCCCGCGGGCTCTGGACGCTCTTCCGTTCGTCCGACGTGCCGGATCTCCACGACCTCTACGGCAAGGCATTCCAGGAGCGTTACGAGCACTACGAGTCGCTCGTGGCGGCCGGTGAGCTGCACGGCGAACAGATCCCGGCGATCGACCTGTGGAAGGCGATGCTCAAGATGCTCTTCGAGACGGGCCACCCGTGGATCACCTTCAAGGACCCGTGCAACCTGCGCTCGCCCCAGGATCATGCGGGCGTCGTGCACTCGAGCAACCTCTGCACCGAGATCACGCTCAACACGGGCGTCGACGAGACGGCGGTCTGCAACCTCGGCTCGGTCGTGATCGACCAGCATCTCGACGGCGATGGCAACGTCGACCACGACAAGCTGCGGGCGACGGTCCGCGTGGCGGTCCGCGCGCTCGACAACGTGATCGACGTGAACTTCTACCCGACGGTCGCGACCCGCACGGCCAACGAGCGTCACCGCCCGGTCGGCCTCGGGGTGATGGGGCTGCAGTACGCGCTCTACGCGAAGGGCATCGCGTTCGGTTCGCCGGAGGCCGTGGCGTTCTCCGACGAGATGATGGAGGCGATCGCGCTCTACGCCTACGAGGCCTCGAGCGACCTCGCCGCCGAGCGCGGCACCTACGGCTCGTACTCCGGCTCCAAGTGGGATCGTGGCCTGCTCCCGCAGGACACGATCGACCTGCTCGAGGCCGAGCGTGGCGAGACCATCGAGGTACCGCGCGGTGGCGTGCTCGACTGGGGTCCGGTGCGCGCGAAGATCGCGTCGCAGGGCATGCGCAACTCGAACGTGATCGCGATCGCCCCGACGGCGACCATCGCCAACATCATGGGCACGTCGCCCTGCATCGAGCCGCTCTACAAGAACCTGTTCGCCAAGTCGAACCTCTCGGGCGACTTCACGATGCTCAACCCGTTCCTCGTCGCGGACCTCAAGGCGATCGGGGCCTGGAACCGCGACCTCGCCTCGGCGATCAAGGCGCACGACGGCGACCTCACCGAGATCGACGCCGTCCCGACGGCGATCCGCGAGCGGTACCGCACGGCCTTCCAGATCGACAGCCACTGGTTGATCGATGCGGCCGCCGTCCGCCAGAAGTGGATCGACCAGAGCCAGTCGCTCAACCTGTTCCTGTCCGCACCGGACATGAAGGTGATGAGCCACATGTACCGCCACGCGTGGCGCTCGGGCCTCAAGACGACGTACTACCTCCGCACGCTCGGGGCCTCGTCGATCGAGAAGGCGACGGTCGGCAAGGTGGCCGAGGCCGCGCCGACGCCGGCCGTCGCGCCGGCGATGGTCGCGACGTCCTCGGCGCCCGCCACGGGGCTGCTCGATCCGAGCGCGCCGCTGCCGTCGTCGCCGTCTGCCACGGCGGTCGAATCGGACCTGGGGGACGTCACCCTCTCGGCGGCCGAGGCCTGCTCGATCGAGGCGATGCTGAACGGCGGGGAGTGCGAGTCCTGCCAGTAGGCGGGCCGCGCTCAGCCGGGGCGTCCGTGGCCGCGGATGCCCCGGCGGGAGGCCCGCCCCGTCGGTAGCGTCGGGCGGGTGCCGCCTCCTGCCACTGCCGACCCCACGCCCCGGCCGGAGGCGCAGCTTCGGCAGTACGCCCTCGTGACGACGGCGGTCGGCCTGATCCTGTTCGTCGGCGCCATGCGGGCGCCCGAGACGGCGCTCCTGGGGATGCCGGCGCT
>JAURVW010000222.1 GCA_030655275.1 Solirubrobacteraceae bacterium | reverse complement strand
ACCCGCAAACACCCCTGCTGCTATCATAAATGCTATAAATAGGCTGTACATCAACACAACTGCAGAGTACACATTATTCCCGAACAATATTGCAGTTGATCTAACACCTATCTTCCTGTCGTCATCAATATCCATGAGCGCATAAATTGTGTCATAGGCTATCACCAGGAAGATGTTGGCAGTAAATATCAGGACAGGTACGATTGATAAAGATCCTCTAACGTCAGCCCAGGCAATCAACGCGCCAAACCCAAACGCTATCCCGAGTACTGCCTGCGGGAATTGAACGTACCTTTTTGCCTGGGGATATATTACTGCTATCAGGGGTGCGAAAATAAACAGAACCCGTGCCAGTTCATTCAAATACAGTACGGCTAACCCCAGGGATGCCAGGATCAGTATTACAAATACTGCGGCAGCCTCTTTTACACTGAGCCTTCCATCTGCAAGAGGTCTGTTTTTCGTCCTCTCAACGCTGCGGTCAAAGTTCATGTCCATAATATCGTTCACCGCGCAGCCTGCGCTTCTCATAAGGAATGCCCCCACAGTGAACAGTAATACCAGCCCGGGAGAAGGGGATCCATCGGACGCTATGAACAGGGACCATAACGTGGGACAGAGAAGCAGCACAGTCCCGTACTGCTTGTTTAACCGTATCAGGTCGCTTACAGCTAAAATTTTGTTTTTTATCCTGTTGCTCACTTCCTCGTCCTCCATAATATCTTAAGCGCATCCAAGAGACTTAGTTTCATACCCATACGCCTTGTATTACGTTGTAATACAAGCGCACTGCCTAAGCCTGTCGGTTTCCCCGACTGTAGCCTTTCGACTACCTCACGTTCCTTCTCCATCCATGCGAACTCACGCAGTATGGCGCGTTCATAATCAACAGCAGAGTAAAGGTTTTCCAGTTGAAACAGTGCGCTCCTCATACCGTGTATGATCCCGTCCCCTGCCAGCGGCGCCACGCAGCCTATCGCCTCCCCGATCCCCCATACATTATCGTGAATAAATGGCCTGCTGCCCCTGGGCGCGGTC
>JAURVW010000196.1 GCA_030655275.1 Solirubrobacteraceae bacterium | reverse complement strand
AGGATTAAAAAGCGCGCCATCGTTATTCGTGAAAATCAATGTAAGCAACCGTCTCGGCATCGGTATGCCAAACGCCATTGTCAGACATAAAAAACACAAACCCGTAACGGTGCATGGCAGCCGCATTGACAACCAAGATGCGCGGCTGGCCGTGGCGCGTGCCGACCTTGGTCGCAGTTTCTATATCTGGCGACAGGTGAACATGCTGCCGAGCGCCAGCGTGCAAGCCCTGCTCGCGGATCGAAGCCACGAAACGGCTCGCAGTACCGTGGAATAGCTGCGCAGGCGGCACTTTCGGCGCGAGTTTGAGATCGACTGCAACCGAATGCCCCTGGTTGGCGCGGATGCGAGTGCCGTTCGCGTCAATGGCAAAGCGCTGTTTGTCGCTGTTTGCGACGATGTCGATCAGAAGCTCCCTCGTTAAGGGCGTTCCTTTTTTATTGGCGAGTGCAATCAGCTGCGCGATATCAGCCCAGCCTTCGGCATCGAGCGTCAAACCAATTTCTTCCGGCTTGTGACGCAAAACCAGACTTAGAAATTTGCTGGCTCTCTCTTGATTCATTTTATTCCTGACGTTTCTGTAACCACAAATTGCGTCAACGAATCAAGGATTTGCCGTGACCGTTCCGCTATTGGCTGCGCGTGCACAATGACCTGTCTGGCAGCTTCAGGGCCGAGTTTTTTCACTAATTTTGTATAGCACTGCACCTCGCGTGGCGAGTATTCCAAACTCAGCAGCTTGGCCGTTTTAAACAAGAACCGTTCGACCTCCCCAGAGTCCAACAGCTCCGGATGTTGCTTAAGCGCGCGCGCCAAACCACTTTTGATCAGGCGCCCAAACGGCAAATGGGGATCTTTCAAGATCACAGCGATGCCTATCGCCGCTGCCGCGCGGTCACCCTCACGAATCGCACGTGCCACCCGTGTGAAGACCTGGGAAACGCGCACGCCCGGATGGTCGCAGGCAGGACGATCCTCATACACCTCTAGGTCAAAGCCAAGAAACAGAGTGAGCTGCTCAACGGTTTCAATATGGATCATAAAGCACAAGGAAAAGACGTCCCTG
>JAURVW010000180.1 GCA_030655275.1 Solirubrobacteraceae bacterium | reverse complement strand
TTGGCCGTGGCCGTGCTGATGACCGCATTGCCGTTCGAACCGAGAATGTTGACGGTAATTGTGCTGCTGGTGCCATCCGCGCTCTTGACGAACACCGTCGACATCCCGGCGGCCTTGGCGCGGGCGGCGATCGCGTCGAGGTCGCCTCCGTCGCTCTTGTCGACGTACCAGATCCACATGCCGTCGCCCTCGAAGGCGTTGGGGAGTCCGGAGGGTCCAGCCGGGGCGATCGTCGACACCTTCTCGACGGCCTTGGCGACGACCCGGATCCGTACGACGTTCGAGCGGCGCCCGGCGCCCTTGGCGACCGTCACCGAGATCGTGCCGATCGCCGTGCCGGCGGGCACGCGGACGGTCCAGCCGGTGCGGTCCTTCACGAGCTTCGTCGCGAGCGCGCCGCGCGACCAGCGGAACGAGACCCGCTGCCCGCGCTTGAATCCCTGTCCGCTGAGCTGGAGCTTGCCTCCGACGGCCACGTGGACGCTCGTCGAGCAGGCCACCGAGGTCTTCGGGATGCACCGGATCTTCGTGAGTTTCGGGGCCGGCGTCGCCCGCGCCTCGGCGGAGGAAACGACGAAGGAGGGCGCAACGGCGGCGAGCAGGGCAACGGCGATCCGCGGGACATGGCGTCTCATCGTGGGTACCAACCGCCGGCCGGCCCGAAAGTAGCGTCGTGACGGTGGGTCACGTCAGAGGGTGGCGGGCCGGAGTTCGACGCGACCGGGCTCGAGGGCGACGCACAGGGCGTCGATCAGGCTGGCGTCGCCGGGGGCTCGCAGCCACGCCTCCTCCGCCTCGGGGCTGCCGAGTACGACAGGCATCCGGTCGTGGATCTCGGCGGCCTCGGCGGCGGAATCGGTGGTGATGATCGTCGCCGCCGGCACTTTCTGGTCCTTCACGATCGCGTAGCCGAGCAGCCCGGCCATCGCAAAGGGGCCGCCGCCGTCGACGCGGTGCAGGAAGGCCTGCTTCTTCGCCTTGGGATCCTCGGCCGAGAGCCACTCGTACCAGCCGTCGGCCGGGATGAGGATGCGGGTCGCGGGGTTGCGCGTGAGTCCCGACCACAGGCCCGACGAGAGGAGTTTGTCGTCGCGGGCGTTGATCAGCGGGCGCTTGGACCGCGGCGGTTGCATGCCCCACCGGACCGCTTCGGCGACCCGCTCGCCGGTCTCGGGATCGGTGCGCACGATGGCGACCGGATCGGTCGGGCGCAGCTGGATCTGCCCCAGCGCATCGGCCAGGGCCGGACCGTAGGCGCCGAATCGCGAGGAGAACTCCTCGGGATCGGTGTCCTTCGTTCGATACCGGCCGCACATGCCGCCAAGAGGTTAGGCGGTGCCCGGGCGGAAGGCGCTGCCTGCGCCGCGGTCCCGGCAGCTGTGAAACTGATCGACGTGCCGCGCGCGACCGTCCAGGACCTCACCGCCGACGCCCGGGCCTTTCTGACCGAGCGACACCTCGCGACCTTCACCACCCTCCGCGCCGACGGCACGCCGCACGTGACGCCGGTCGGCTTCACGTGGGACGAGGAGGCCGGTGTCGCGCGGGTGATCACGAGCGGCACCAGCCAGAAGGCGACGAACGCCCGTGGCGGCGTGAGGGCCGTGCTCTGCCAGCTCGAGGGTCCGCGCTGGCTCTCGCTCGAGGGCATCGCGACCACGACCGACGACCCCGCCGTGATCGCCGACGCCGTGGCGCGGTACTCGGCCCGCTACCGCGTTCCTCGCGAGAACCCGGCCCGCGTGGCGATCGAGATCGCGGTCACCCGCGTGCTCGGCTCCGGCAAGATGCTCGAGCGTTAGCGTCGACCCGTGCTGACGACGCCGCGAGAGCGCTGAGCGGCCGAGCGTGCGTCAGGCGCCGGGCGTCGTCGCCGGGGTACTGCCGGACGTCGTCCCCGGCGCCGACTGCCCCACCGCGGTCGGCTCGCAGCCCAGGCCGTCGACGAGGGCCTGGAGGTTCTCGCGCATGAGCGTGAGGTAGGTCCTGCCGCCGTCGATCTGGTCCTGGGTGAGGCCCTCGACCGGGTTGAGGGTCGCCGAGGCGAGCCCCGTCCCGGACTTCACCGTCTTCGCCAGGCGGCTTGGAACCGGCGCGGCGAAGAACAACGTCTCCACGTTCTTGCTGGAGGCGTAGTCCTTCACGGCCGCGAGCGACGCCGGGTCGGGCCGTGCGGCGACGGAGATGCCCGCCGTGACGGCCTGCGTGAGCCCGTAGTCGGCGGCGAGGTAGGCGAAGGCCGGGTGCGTCGTGAGCAGCACCTTCGAGTCGCACTTGCCGAGCGAGGCGCTGAACTGCGCATCGAGCACGCCGAGTTCCTGCACATAGGCGGACGCCCGCTGCTCGTAGGCCGCCTTGCGGGACGGGTCGGCTTTCACGAGCGCGTCGCGGATCGCTTCGACACTCGCGATGAAGCGTTTCGGGGATACCCACAGGTGCGGGTCGCTGTCGCCGTCGACGGCGCCCACGACCGTCCCGCGCATCCCGCGGATGGGCTTCGCCGGGCGCAGGAGGTCGGTCGATCCGAGCAGGTCGAGTCGCTCGACGGTGCCTGGGAGCTCGTTCACGGCGGCCGAGACGGCCGGCTGGAAGAACGGTCCGATCGTCACGACGAGCTTCGCGGACCGCATGGCGGTCTCGGCCGCGGCGGAGGGCTGCAGCTCGTGCGGCTGGCCTCCGACCGGAGTGATGTTCGTGACCGTCACGGCGTCGCCACCGACGCGGCGCACGGCCTCGTCGATCGGAGCGAGCGTGGTGACGACGGCGAGCTTCGCCGACGCCTTCGGTGCTTCGTCGCCCCCGCCGCAGGCCGCCAGGGCCGAGAGCATCGCGATGCTCAGCGAGCCGGCGAGGAGGCGGATGGAGAGACGACGCGACACGACGAAGAATGAGGATGACACCGCCGCCGGAGCGGGGCGTCGCACCGGCGCGGGGATCAGAGGCCCGGCAGGTGCCGCGACGTGAAGCCGGAGGGGCTGCGCTCGGCGTGCCAGCCCGGGCCGTGCTCGTAGTTGGACTGCGACGTGCCCCAGAAGTAGGAACGGCCGCCGATCTTCACCTCGAGGTAGACGTGCGAGGGGTTCGTCCAGATCGTGAGGTACTTGCCCTCGCCGGCGTCGCCGGTCGACATGAAGATGGTGCTCGTGATCGTGGGGAGGTTGTAGCCGGCCTGCTGCAGCACCCACGACACGGAGCTCGAGCAGTCCAGCCCGGTGGCGCCGCTGTCGTGCACGCGCTTGGCGGGATTGCCCTTCCAGCAGTAGCTGCCACTGCTCGGCACGGCGGGCGTCGTGCCGTGGCCGCCGCCGTAGCAGTACGCGATCCGGGCGCTCGCGAGGGTGTTCATGGCCTCGACGATGCGGGCGAGCTGCGGGTCGCTGCCGGTGGACGGCGGCTGCAGCGCGGTGCCCGAGTCGGTGCCGGTCGCGCCGGCGCCGAAGGCGTCGTCGAGCGGATCGGCGATGCGCGGCATCATGATCGTGCCGTCGGCCTGGATGCGCTTGGCGTTGTCGACGGAGACGGGCTGCGAGATCGCGACGGTGGCGTTGTTGGAGGCGTCCCAGACGGTGACCGTGAGCAGCTGGGAGCCGTCGGTGACATCCTTCGTCGGGAAGCTCAGCGTCTCCTCGACCTTGCGGGAGCACGGCGCGGGCCATCCGAAGGCCTGCGTGCCGGGGAGGGTCTTGCAGCGACCGCGGTTGCCGTCGACGACGCGGCGCGGCATCACGACCGTCGGGCCGAGCCGCACCTCCGCCTGCCACACGCCCGAGCCGGTGTCGGTCGCGGAGAGCTGGATCGACGAGGTGCCGCGGACGGGCTTGCCGGCCTTGAGGATCGTGCCGCCGACGGTGGCGGCCGGGGCAGCGTCGTCGCGCAGCGTGAGGCGGGCCGAGTCGATCGCGTAGGTCGCGCGGCTGCCGGAGCCGGCGGCGCACAGCGACTTCCCCGGCTCGCCGGCGCAGCCCGCGCTGACGCCGAGCATCGCGGCGTCGACCTTCACCTTCGACGGCTCCTTCGTGGAGCAGCCGTCGTCGGTCGAGGTGCAGCTGGACAAGCGGTTCTCGGGATCGGCCGAGAACGCGCCGCGGTAGACGGCGGTCTGGGCGACACCGCCCTTGTCGGCGCCGCTCCCTCGTACGACGGAGGAGCCGTCGAGGACGGCCGAGGCGATCGTGACGCCGGCCGGGGCCTTGAATGCCCAGCGTGCGTCGAGGCCGCCGCTGACGGCGCCGCCGGTCGCGGTGAACTTCGCGGTGAGCTTGCCGCCGAGCGCGCAGTCGTTGCCGGGCTGGTCGTAGAGGAGGCTGCTGGAGCTCGTCCAACCCGCCGTCGAGGTCGGCTGGCCCGAGGGCGTCTTGCAGGAGTACACGTCGTACGTGCCGGCGCTCGCCGTGGAGACGAGGGGCGTCACGGGGACGAGTGCGGCCGTCGAGGCAAGAGCGACCGCGGCGCGCCGCAGGGCGCGGACGGCGGTCGGTGGGAACCGTCGACGGGCCGTCTGCCAGGGGGTCGGCGAGCAGGCCATCTCCTCCCACTATCGGCTACCGGCGCCGATCGTGCAGCAGTCGCGGGCGCCAGCCTGCAATCCCGGGCCTTTCGGGGGACGTCCGCGCGGCCCCGAGGGGTCTCCGCGACCCGGACGAGTCGGATCCGCCGCCGCGGCGCTTGCGCTCAGGCCCCGGGGAGTGCGTAGATCGCGACGGCCGCGAAGTGCACGGCGGAGGCTGCGAGCACCAGGACGTGGAAGACCTCGTGGAAGCCGAACACGTGCGGCACGGGATCGGGACGCTGGCGCACGTAGACCACGCCGCCGGCCGTGTAGAGCAGCCCGCCGAGGAGCAGGAGACCCGCCGCGCCGAGACCGGCATGGTCGATGAGCTGGGGCGCCGCGATGAGCGAGGCCCACCCGAGCGCGGCGCACAGGCCGGTCCGAAGCCAGGTGGGCGGGTTCGTGAAGGCCGTGGTGAACACCACACCGAGCAGCGCGGCCGACCAGACGGAGACGAGCACCGCATCCGCCATGGGCCCATCCATCACGAGGACGGCGAACGGCGTGTAGGTGCCGGCGACCAGCACGAAGATCATCGAATGGTCGAGCCGGCGGGCCGCGCCCTCGCAGCGGGGAGACCAGTCGATGCGGTGGTAGGACGCGCTCGCGCCGAGCATGCCGCAGAGCGACGCGACGTAGACGGCCACCGCGAGCCGGCTGGAGCCGGCCGGGGTAGCGACGACGAGAGCGGTCCCGGCGACGACCGCGACGAGGAGCGCCCACTGGTGGCTGACACCCCGAAGGCTCGGCTTGACCGCCGCGGTGCGCATGGTGTGGGGCGTGGCGATCCTGCCGAGTATGGCGACCGGTGCCCCGCGACCCGGCCTCGTAACCTCAGGGCCGTGTCCGACGACCGCCACGACCTCGCCACCCGCGCCGACTGCGAGGCGCTCGTGCGGGCGTTCTACGGCCGCGCGTTGACCGACGACATGATCGGGTACCTGTTCGTCGACATCGCGAAACTCGACCTGGAGGCCCACATCCCCGAGATCACGTCGTTCTGGGAGACCATCCTGCTCGGCGCGCGTTCCTACAGCGGCGGGGCCTTCCGCCCCCACGCCGCACTCAACGCCAAGGTCCGGCTGCGTTCCGGTCACTTCGAGCGCTGGCTCACCCTGTGGCGCCGCAGCGTCGACGAGCTCTTCGAGGGGCCACGCGCCGAACTCGCGAAGTCCCATGCAACCCGCGTGGCAGGCGCGTTCCACGGTCGGCTGCAGTCGCTGCCATCGGCGGAAGATCCCGTTTCCGGCGGGGGCGGCCTGCTCGTCACCCATCACAACCTGTTCGTCGCACCGCCGTCGGGCGCGAACGCCGGCGACTGACGCGTCGGCCCGTCAGCCGGGCGGCTGGGTCCCATCCGGGGCGGTCGACGCGCCACGAATCGGTCTGCGGAGGGTCGCGACGAGGTTGCGGAAAACGGAATTCACCAGGGGCTTCGTCGCGCGCGGCGGCCGGTCACGGTAGCGTCGGCGGTGGTGACCGCCTCTCAGACCCTGCCCGACGTCCGCGACGGACTCACGTCCCTCCAGCGGGTGGCGCTGCGCGCCGTCGCTTCCGCCGGCCCGACGCTCACGCGCTCCTCGAGGATCGTGGCGAACGCCGCCAGCCGCAAGCCGCACTTCGAGCGACCCGATCTCTACGGCGCGATCGTGTCGCAGGCGACGGCGTGGACGCTGCGCTATCCGCTCGTCGAGGGCTCCGGCGACTTCGGTTCGGCCGACGGCGACGAGCCGGCCGCCGCGCCGTTCACCGAGGTGCGGGTCGGCACCGTGGCCACCGCGCTGCTCTCCGAACTCGACGACCCGGCCCCCGAGGGGATCATCCCGCTCGACCGCCGCGCCTCCTCGATCATCCTGCCGGGGCCCTTCCCCCACCTCCTGGCCAACGGCGCCCGTACCGGCACCTCGCTCTTTCCGCCGCACAACCTCACCGAGGTCTGCGCCGCGATCGTCGCTCGCATCGACGACCCCACGATCGACGTGGTCGGCCTCCTGGCCCACCTCACCGGTCCGGACTTCCCGAGCGGAGGCACGATCGTCGACGACGGCTCGCTCCGCACGATCTACGAGACCGGCAAGGGCACCCTGCGCGTGCGCGACGAGGACGGCGAGGAGCGCTCGGTGCAGGTCTCGATGACCGGCACGCTCGAAGGCGAGGAACGCACCTTCACGCTCGTCGAGCTGATCGACGAGTACGTCGCGCACCGTCGCGAGGTCATCGTGCGCCGCGACCAGCAGGAGCGGCGCGCCGCCGAGCTCGACGCCGACGACGAGGCGGCGCCGCGCGCGCTCCTCACCGAGAGTGCCGTGACCGG
>JAURVW010000178.1 GCA_030655275.1 Solirubrobacteraceae bacterium | reverse complement strand
TCGGTCAGCAACTGCAGGCTGGCGGCAACGATCCACTGCAGGTCGTCGATGAACAGCACCAGCGGGTGTGCGGCGCGCGTGAAGAGACCGACGAAGCGCTGGAACACGCGGTGCAGCCGGTGCCGCGCCTGGTCGGGCGCGAGCGCCGTCAGTTCGGGCTGCACGCCGATCACGCGCTCCATCTGCGGCACGAGCTCGGTGACGATGCGGCCGTGCGCGCCGACCGCCTCGAGGATGCGCGCGCGCCAGGCGCGCAGCGCCGCCGGCGATTCGGCGAGCAGGTGCTGGGCGAGCGTCCCGAAGGCCTGCGCGAGGGTCGCGTAGGGCACGCCGCGGCGGTACTGGTCGAACTTGCCGGCGATGAAGTGACCGCGCCTGCCGACGATCGGGCCGTGCAGTTCGGCGACCAGCGCCGACTTGCCGACGCCCGAGTAGCCCGCGACCAGCACCAGCTCGGGCCGGCCCGCGCTCGCGACGCGCTCGAACGCATCCAGCAGCGCGCGGATCTCGGCCTCGCGGCCGAACAGGCGCTGCGGCAACTGGAAGCGGTCGCTGCGGTCCTCCGCGCCGAGTTCGAACGGCGCGACGCGACCGGTGGTCGCCCACTGGCGCTCGCATTCGGCGAGGTCGGCGCGCAGGCCCGCCGCGCTCTGGTAGCGGTCTTCCGCGAGCTTGGCGAGCAGCTTCATCACGATCGCGCCGAGCGGTGCCGGGCACGACGGCGCCAGCTCCTGCGGCGGCCGCGGCATGCGCGCGAGGTGGCAGTGCAGCAGCTCGAGCGCGTCGCGGGCGACGAACGGCAGCCGGCCGGTCAGAAGCTCGTAGAGCGTGACGCCGAGCGCATAGAAATCGGCGCGGTAGTCGACCGCGCGGTTCATGCGCCCGGTCTGCTCCGGCGCCAGGTACGAGAGCGTGCCTTCGAGTTGCTCGGGCGGCCGCATCTCGGCGCGTTCGCGCACGATCTGCGAGGCCAGGCCGAAGTCGATCAACTGGACCTGGCCGGTCTCGGCGTTGACGATGATGTTGTGCGGCTTGATGTCGCGGTGGACGATGCGCTGCGCGTGCACGACTTCGAGCGCTTCGACCAGCGCCAGCGCGATGCGGAAGAAATGCGCCAGGCCGCAGGGCTCGCCGGCGAGCAGCGTGTCGAGCGATGCGCCGCCGATGTCCTCGTGCACCAGCACCAACGAGGCGCCATCGTCGAGCAGTGCATAGGCCGACGGCACGCCGACGCAGGCGATGCTGGAAAGCA
>JAURVW010000892.1 GCA_030655275.1 Solirubrobacteraceae bacterium | reverse complement strand
GAGTCTCAGGCTCCTACCGTAGCCTGAGACTCGCAACCCTTAGTGATACCCTTTTATTTCATTGGTTACGTGGGTTATTCGGATAATGAGCAGTAGAGAAATGCCTATAAAACAAAGAAAAAGCCTTTACAGTGTCCAACTATAAAGGCTTTAAGAACAGACTTTTAAAGATTCGGCATTTACCGGGTAGGGGCTTGAGTGGGGATATTACCCCTCTTCGGATTTAGGATACTCAGACCCGGCAGGCTTTGCCTGCGGCTTGGCAAATTGGATAAGGGCCTTACCCTCAAAGTACCACTCCTCAATAAACGACCAGCCAAGCGGCTCAAGCAGCAAACGAGCGCGCTTTACGTCAAAGATGTCTTGAACTTCAGCCATTACTTATCACCACCTTTCATATAGGAAATACCTATTATGCAACCCAGTTTATAAGGTCTTTGGTCCAAAAGGACGGAAGACTGAAATAGCTGGCCCGAGGACTGAAGGTCGCCGCCTGGACTTCTAAGCTGGATATGCCCGCAACCCGAAACAACTTCCATCCGGTTGCCTGGCCACGAAGACTAAAGCCGCCAGTTTGATAACCGCGTAGAAGCGCTGTGCCTGCGGCAGTGCGCCCCAGCTCATAGGGATCCGCAGTTCGCATCCCGCCATTATAGCTGAAGGCGACCTTACGCAACCCTTCGATTGCAGAAGACAGCGCTTCAATTCTGCTCATGGCAAAACCGGGGAGGTTCTCAATTGCGGCGAACCGGAGAGGCGCTATTTTGGCCAACCTGGCCGGATCTTCAATGTACATCCGCACCGCTTCAGCGAAATCTTCTCCAGGAGTTGTAGCGCCGTATTCGCTGACCGGTGGTTCAGCGGTGTTTATAGCCGCCATATACTCTGAGTCAGATGCAGGGGCTGCAGACGCCCACATTGTCACGGCCAACTGATGAGCGGCCTCGTGGGCAAGGATACCAACGTCAACCTCCCGATCGCCAAATATAGTCATGATCCCTTCAAGATTCTTTGCGATGACGTTAGACCCTGAAGGCGAA
>JAURVW010000170.1 GCA_030655275.1 Solirubrobacteraceae bacterium | reverse complement strand
CGAACCGGGGTAGCCGGCGGTCTTGTGCTGCTCCCGGCCCATGCGGCTTCCCTCCATCGGGTCGTCCTGGCCGATGGCGCGGTTCTGTTCGATGTTGCGGCCGGAGGCGGCGCCGCGGTCGCCTGCACGGGCCTCGTGCATGTCCGTCGTTGTCGTGGGCGCGGGCGGCGTGGTCTTGCCGGGGGTCGATGTCATGGCGGGTCCTTTCGTTCGATGGAATGCCATCACCTTGCGCCGGCCTCGTGCGGCGTCGAGCCGGAGAACAGGGCGCGCGAACGTAGGCACCCTCTGCGTCTCAGTGCGGCATCGCCCGCACGAAGTCCACAAACGCCCGCAGCGGCGCCGGCAGGTTCTGTCGTCCCGAGAAGTAAAGGAACGGCCCCGAGAAGCTCGGCCACCACGGCTCCAGCACGGGCTCCAGTTCGCCACGGTCGATGTGCGGCCGCAGCCAGTCCTCGAAGAGATAGATGATTCCGCTGCCCGCCACGGCCGCGTCGACGGCGAGGTCGACGGTCGCGCCCAGGCCGACGATCAGCGGCCCGGTCGTGTCGACTTTGACCGATTCGCCGTCACGCTCGAACGCCCACGCCGGCATCGCCCCGCTCGAGAAGCGCCCGCGCAGGCAGTCGTGGCCGAGCAGTTCGCGCGGATGCGCGAGCCGACCGCGGCGATCGAGGTAGGCCGGCGATGCGGCGGCTGCGAAACGCTGCACGCGCGGTCCGATGGGCACGGCGACCATGTCCTGCTCGAGCCGCTCTTCATAGCGGATGCCCGCGTCGGCGCCTTCGGCCAGCACGTCGACGAAGCGGTCTTCCGCGATCACCTCGAGGCAGATGTCCGGGTACTTCGCGAGGAAGGGCGGCACGATGCGCGGCAGCACCAGCCGCGAGGCGCTCACCGGCACGTTGAGCCGCAGGCGGCCCGCCGGCCGGTCGCGAAAGCCGTTGACCACGTCCAGCGCCGCGTGCACCTCGCCGAGCGCCGGTGCGAGCCGCTCCAACAGGCGAGCGCCGGCATCGGTGGGCGCCACGCTGCGGGTGGTGCGATGCAGCAGCCGGACACCCAGCCGGGTTTCGAGCCGACGGACCGCGTCGCTCAGGCGCGAGGCGCTGGTGCCGGCCACACGCGCGGCATGGCGGAATC
>JAURVW010000167.1 GCA_030655275.1 Solirubrobacteraceae bacterium | reverse complement strand
AGCGCCTTGTCGTAGAACGAGTCCTTCTCGTCGGCCACGTCGGCGAAGAACACGTTCGGGCTCTTGCCGCCGAGTTCGAGCGTGACCGGGATGAGGTTCTCGCTCGCGTACTGCATAATCAGGCGACCCGTGGTGGTCTCGCCCGTGAACGCGATCTTGCGGATGTTGTTGTGCGAGGCGAGCGGGGCTCCGGCCTCGATGCCGAAGCCGTTCACGATGTTGAGCACACCGGCCGGCAGCAGGTCTTCGATCAGCTCGAGCAGCACGTGGATCGACGCCGGCGTCTGCTCGGCCGGCTTCAGAACCACGCAGTTGCCCGCGGCGAGCGCCGGCGCGAGCTTCCACACGGCCATCAGGATGGGGAAGTTCCAGGGGATGATCTGCCCCACCACGCCCAGCGGCTCGTGGAAGTGGTACGCGATGGTGTCGTGGTCGATCTCGCTGATGCCGCCCTCCTGCGCCCGGATGCAGCCGGCGAAGTAGCGGAAGTGATCGATGGCGAGCGGGATGTCGGCGGCGAGCGTCTCGCGCACCGGCTTGCCGTTCTCCCAGGTCTCGGCCACGGCGAGCAGCTCGAGGTTCTGCTCCATGCGGTCGGCGATGCGGTTCAGGATGACCGCGCGCTCGGCGACGCTCGTCACGCTCCAGGCGGGGAAGGCCTTCCAGCCCGCCTCGACGGCGGCGTCGACGTCGGCGGCGGTGCCGCGGGCGACCTCGGTGAAGACCTTGCCGGTGACGGGGCTGGGGTTCTGGAAGTACTGTCCGTTCGCGGGAGCGACGTACTTGCCGCCGATGTAGTTGTCGTAGCGCGGCTTGAAGGTGACGACGGAACCCGGGGTGCCCGGGTTGGCGTAGACGTTGGGGGCGGGGGCCGCGGCCTCGGCGTGGGCTTCGTCTGGGCGATCGATGATGGTCATGAGTGCTCCTTGCTCGACGACGGTGTCGGATGCGGCCGACGCTACGCCGGGCGGGGTTGCGAGGCGTTGCACCCGGGTGGCGCGGGGATCGCCGAGGGATGCTCCGGGGAATGCCCGCCGCGCCCGGGCGCTTGTAGTCGTTCTTGGACGAGGTGCGGAACGGCCCGGACGCGCTGAGCGGCTTCCTCACGCGGCTGCGGTTCAGCGGCCGGAGCGTCGAGAGCGTGCGGCTCGAGCCGGGGGAACGACGCGGCTTCGGGTCGGGGGACGGCGGCCCCGGCGACTCCGGCGACTCCACGGTTCTGCACCTCGGCGCGGGATCGGTGAGCGTCTCGACGGCCGGAACCTGCGCGCTGCTCCAGGCGGGCGACGTCATCCTGCTCCCCCGCGGCGCCGGGTTCGCGATCACCGCGCTCGCGGCCACGGACCCGGAGCGGGCCACCGCCGACCTGCTCGCGGTGACGGTGCGACCGGATGCGGCGGCGGCCGGCGATCTCGCCGCTCTGCCCGCGCTGATGATGGGCTGCGGGCTCGCGCTGTCGCCAGGCGAACCGCTGGTCGGATCGCTGCTCGACAACCTGCGCGCGGAGAGCGCGGCCGGCCGGCCGGGATCGTCGACCATCGTCGCCGGGCTCGCCGGGCTGCTGGCGGCCTCCGTCGTGCGCACCTGGTTCGAGCGGGGCTGTGCCGTCGAGGCCGACGACCGGCTGCTCGCGCTCCGCGACCCGCACATCGCCCGCGCGGTCGAAGCGATGCACGCCGATCCGGGCGCGGCCTGGACGGTGGCCGAGCTCGCCCGCGTCGCCGCCTCCTCGCGCTCGGCGTTCGCGGAGCAGTTCCGCCGCTCGGTCGGCGAGCCGCCGCTCGGCTATCTCGCCCGGGTGCGGATGGAGCGCGCGAAGCAGCTGCTGGGCCGAGACGGACTGGGCGTGGGCCGCACCGCGGAGGCTCTCGGCTACCGCTCCGACGAGGCCTTCAGCCGCGCCTTCCGCCGCCACGTCGGCGTCTCGCCCAGCCGCTGGACCGG
>JAURVW010000165.1 GCA_030655275.1 Solirubrobacteraceae bacterium | reverse complement strand
TCGGTCCGCCCGCCCTGCGCGACGTGCTCGACATGGTCGTCGGGCCCGGAGCGCGGGTCGGCGACGACGCCTTCGTCGACTTCGCCCTCGGGGGCGTGTTCCTGCGGCTCACCCTCGAGACGAGCGCCGGCGGCGACTACGTCCGGATCGTCGCCACCACCCCGGCGGGCGAGGGCACCGTGACCGATGCCGTCGCCCTCGCGGCCCTGCGCGCGACGAACGAGGCGCCGCTCGCGCGCCTCTCCTTCGACGACGACGGCGCGGCCTTCGTCTCGGCGCCGGCCGTGGCCGAGCGCCATCACGTCAACACCGCCCTGGTGAAGGCGCTGCTCGCCGAGGTCTGGGTCACGGCCAACCGGTTCGCCGCCCGCGTGCGGACCGCCCGCTGGCGCTTTCCGGATCCACCCACCGATGCGCTCCCCAGGGAGCTCCGACTCGGCGTGGGCGAGGAGCTGCAGGACGTGGCCGCCTGGGCCCCGGTGCGGGATCGCCTCGTGGACTCCGACTGCGTGCCGCTCGTCGACGCGCCCGCGGCGATGCTCGCCGCCACCGGGCACGGCCAACTGGCGATCGGCCCCTGCATGCTCGCCGGGACGCCCCGCGGCTGGACGATCCTCGTCGAGCGCACCGTGCGCGCGAACGTGCACCCCGCGCCGGGACTCTGGACCGCGCTCGCCCGCTCCAACGGCGCAGGCACGTTCGTGCGGGTCGGCGTGCAGGCCGAAGGGCTCCCGGGTGACCCGCCCGCCATCACCGTCGGGTTCTCCGCGCTGCAGTTGCCGCGCACGCAGGTGTTCGAGGACCTGGGCCGCGGACTCGACCTCGTCGACGAGGCGGCCAGCGCCCTCGAGCCGATGCTGCGCGACCTCGCCGCCGACTCCGCCGACTACCGCAACAACCTCCCGTGGACGGCGACCCGTCGCTGGACCGGCCCGGGCTCCGAGCTCGACGCGCACCTGCTCGTGCGCGAGATCGCCGGCCTGCCCGACGCCGCGCCCGTCCCCGCACAGCTCGCCAAACGCGCTCGGGCCCAGGAGGCATCGCTCGGCCGGGCGGGATACGGCTATCTCGCCCACCTCGCCCTGCTGCGGGCCGAGGCGAAGGACGGCGCGTCGGCCGACTGGCAGTCCGCCGCCCGCGAGCTCGTTGTGCTCGCCCCCATCCAGCCGGCCGCCGGCGACGATCCCTGCGCGACCGCGTCGATCCACGTGCGCATGGCCCGCCTCGACGCACCGCGCCCGATCCGGCACGAACCGCCGCCCGCGCCGCCGGCCGGCGCCCCGGCCCAACCACGCCGCCGCGGCCTCTTCGGCTGAGACCCGAGAGCG
>JAURVW010000162.1 GCA_030655275.1 Solirubrobacteraceae bacterium | reverse complement strand
CGGCAAAGGCCGCGGGCGTGACGGTCAAGCGCTAGCCGCGACCTCGCACGGCCCACCCGGGCCGCACGAACCTCGACCGACGGCCCCGGAGTTTGCATGCTCCGGGGCCGTCGTCGTTGCGGGCTGGGTCAGCGTTGCGGGCTGGGTCAGCCTGCGAGGAAGCGGTCGACCTCGCGGCGCTTCAGGTCGTCCGGGATGAATCCGGATTCGGTGCCGAGCACGCGCGTCTTGCCGCTGCTGCTGAGGGCCATGCCGGCCATCGTCGCGATGAGCCGGGGCCCGGCCATGTCGGAGTTCAGGGTCTTCGGTGCCTCCCATGCGATGAGCGGCAGGCGCACGAACCCGATCGGCGAGAGGGCGCGGCGCTTCATGGAGCCGAGCACCTTCTGCTGGCGGCGGGCGCGGGTGAGGTCGCCCTCGCTCTTGTCGCAGTCGTTGTGGCGGGTGCGGGCAAGGGCGAGCGCCTGCTTGCCGTTGAGATGGACCCGCTCGCCGGTACGGATCCGAAGCGTGACGCCGCCGTTCTTGTAGCCGCCGCTGATCTTGGAGATCACGCACGAGCCCTTGTACGTGATGCCGCCCATCGCGTCGATCAGGCCCGGGAAGCTGCTGAACCCGATCTGCATCGTGTGGTTGATGTCGACGCCGAGGTAGGCCTCGACGGTCTTGACGAGCAGCTCCGGGCCGCCGTACGCGTAGGCCGAGTTGATCTTCACGTTGCCATGGCCCTCGACGGGAACGATCGTGTCGCGGGCGATCGAGAGCTTCGTCTGCTTCCCGCCGCCGACGCGCAGCAGCATGATCGAGTCGGCGAGGCCGTACCCGGTCGTCCGGGCGCCGGGCTCCTGCGAATCCTTCGGGCGGGTGTCGGAGCCGATCACGAGGATCGTGGACTTGCCGACGGGCGGCGTGGCGCCGCCACCGAGCACGCCGGAGCCCACGCCCGCCTGGTTGAACTGTGCGCTCACGAGGAACAGCAGCCCCGAGAGCACGACCCACGCGAAGGCCCACACGAAGAACCACTTCGCGAGGCGACGGCCCAGCGGACGGGATGGCCGAAAGGCTCTTCGTGGAGAGAGGGAGGGGCGCCGACTTGCCTGCCGGCCGGGCCGTTCTCCTGCGCGCTCGCGAGCGCCCTGGCCGGGGGAGGCGTCCTCGCGGCGGCCCTCGTTCGCGCGCCCGCGGGACGGGCGTTCGGGGGTCTGCGGCTGACCACGTTCGGACCTCCGCAGATCGCGGAGCTCTCCGAGGGGATCGTCGCCGGGACCCGACTTGGGGGAGGAGCCGCCGCGATATCTGCGGTAGCGGGGGTTGTCTCCGGACATCAGCGCTCTATCGTTGCAGCGATGTCAGCGACCACGCGCCGTCCCGTGGACGCCCCCGCCGTCTTCGTCGCCCTCACGGCCCCCGGCGTCCATGTTTGAACTCGACCTTCCGAGGCCGCACACGCTGCCCGATTCTGCGATCCCCGGCTGTGTGGTCGCCGTCGATGCCGGAGCGACGAAGACGCGTGCCCGTGCGCTGCGGCTCGATGACGGGACCCTCTCCGACGGGCAGAGCGGCTCGGGCAACTCGGACTCCGTGGGCCCGGAGCGCGCGGTCAAGCACATCGCCGACGCCGTCGTCTCGGCCGCCGGGACGTGCCACGTCGCCGGGATCCTGTTGGCCTGCGCCGCGACCGACCCGACCGAGACGAAGGCCGGCGTCGCCGCGGCGTTCGACGGCAGCGACTACGTCGAGGTCGTCAACGACGTGATCGGCGCCTGGGGCAGCGCGTTCGGCGGCGAGGACGGCCTCGCGCTGATCAGCGGCACGGGGAGCCACGCGGTCGGCGTGATCGGGGGAAAGGCCGTGCGCGTCGGCGGCTGGGGCCATCTCTTCGGCGACGAGGGCAGCGCCTGGCAGCTGGGCCGCTCGGCGATCTCCGTGAGTCTCTCGTCCAAGGACGGACGCGGTCCGGCCACGAGCATCCCCGATGCGATCTCGAAGCACTTCGACGGGCTCGCGATCGACGAGGTCGTCGCCAAGCTCTACCGCTCGGAGAACGTGAAGGCCGACACCGCCGCGCTCGCGCAGGTGCTCGATGCCGAGGCGCGCCGCGGAGACGCGGTGGCGAACGCGATCCTCGAGGACGCGGCCCGCGGCCTCGTGGCGCACATCGCCGCGCTCGCCCGGCTCTTGCCGGTTCCCGAGGCGGCGTCGGTCGGACTCGTCGGTTCCACGTGGCGCTCCGATGCGCTCACGGCCGCATTCCGGGCCGGACTCGTCGCCGAGGGTGGCGTCGTGGCGACGCTCCAGGCGGCGCCGGTCCAGCGCGAGCCCGTCGACGGCGTACTCGCCCTGCTGTTGCAGTCCGTGGGGCGCTCCTCGATGCGGTCGGCACTCGGGTGGTGACCACCGCAGGCGTGGTCCGCCGCCGGGACGGAGCCCGGGTGTCGCGATGAGTGCCGGACGCCTGATCCTCTGCCCGACCCCGATCGGCAATCTCTCCGACGGCTCCCCGCGGGTCGCCGAGGCGCTGCTCGGCGCCGATCTCGTGCTCTGCGAGGACACGCGCCGCACGGGCAAGCTCCTCGCCCACCTCGCCTCCGAGGCCGGTGGGGTGGAGCGACCGCCGATGCGCTCGCTGCACGACCACAACGAACGTGGCCAGGTCGACGGGCTCGTCCGACAGCTGCAGGAGGGCGCGCGCATCGCCCTCTGCAGCGATGCAGGAACCCCGCTCGTGAGCGATCCCGGTCTCGCGCTCGTGCGCGGCTGCATCGCTGCCGGGGTCGACATCGAGTCGTTGCCGGGGCCGAGCGCGGTGCTCGTGGCGCTCGGCGTGTCGGGGCTGGCCACCGACCGCTGGCGCTTCGTCGGCTTTCCGCCCCGCAAGGGCGACGGCCTCACGGACGCGCTGATGTCGGTGGAGACGACCGTCGCCTTCGAGGCGCCCGGCCGCCTGGCCGGCACGCTCGCGGCCATCGCCGCGATCGACCCGGTCCGCCAGGTGGTCGTCGCCCGCGAACTCACGAAGTTGCACGAGGAGATCGTCCGCGGCACGGCCGAGGAGCTCGCCGAGCGTTACGAGGAGGCACCGCCGAAGGGCGAGGTGACGATCGTGGTCGAGGGCGTCGCACCCGAGACCGACGACGACGCTGCGATCGCGGCGACCGAGCGTCTGGTCGCGGCCGGTGCGCGCGTGAAGGAGGCGGCCGCCGTGGTGGCCGAGCTCACGGGTGCCCGGGCCAACGCGCTCTACCGCGCGGTCATCGAGCGACGCTAGGCGCACCGACTCCCCCGCAGCTGCGGAGGGACTGTGCCAATCCACCCCGGTTTGGTCGAGATCGGCGCCGGAGGTGCAACGGTCGGGTCATGCCCGTCTCGACGCCGCCACCGCCGTGGATCCCACCGGTCTCGCCCGTGCTCGTCGAGCGCCGCTATCGCGAGGTGGCGCCGTATGCCGCCGGCGGGCACCGCGGCATCGACCTGGCCACCCGCGTCGGCGATCGCGTGGGGTCGCCCTGCGGCGGCCGGGTGGTGTTCCGCGGTCGCGTCGCCGGCGGGCCGCAGGTGGTGACGGTCGATTGCGGAGACCTCCGCGCGACGCTCGGCCGTGTCGCTCCGGCCTCGGCGATCTGGCGCGGCGCATCGGTGCGGCGCGGCGCGACCGTGGGCGTCGCCACGGCCGCCGCGATCGACCTCAGCGCGCGCCATCCCGATGGTTCCTACCTCGACCCGCTGCCGCTGCTCGCCGAAGCCGGCCGGCACCGCCTGCCGCCGGTCGTGGGGGCGCCGAAGCGGCGTCCCGCTCGTCCTGGTCGGGAGGCGTCCCGGCCGGCCCATCTTCCGGAGGGTGCACTCCTGCTGCCTGCCGGAATCGGCGCCCCGGCCCGGTTCGGCGACGCGCGGCCGGGACGCCGCGATCTCGCCGGCCGGGTCGAGGTGCCCCAACTCCGGCCAGGATCGCCGGCAACGGCCGATCCCGTCGACTGGCCGCTCGCCGCCGGGGCCGGGCTCGCGGTGCTCGCCGCGTCGCTCACCGGTCTGAGAGTCGCCCGGGGGCGACCCCGATCGGGTCGCGCCTCGAGGCGTCTGCCGATCCTCGCGCTCGTCGCCCGTGATCGCAGGTAGCCTGAGCGCCGCATGTCCCGGTACATCACCACGCCGATCTTCTACGTGAACGCGGCGCCCCACCTCGGCCACGCCTACACCGTCATCGCCTCGGACGTGATGGCACGCCACTGGCGTCAGCGCGGGGAGGACGTGTTCTTCCTCACGGGCACCGACGAGCACGGTGAGCCGGTCGCCCTGGCCGCCGAGAAGCTCGGTGTCACGCCGCAGGAACTCGCCGACAAGAACGCCGAGCACTTCAAGACGCTCGGCCCGCGCCTCGGGGCCTCCGAGGACTTCTTCATCCGCACGAGCGACCCGCGCCACGTGGCCCGCGTGCAGGAGGTGCTCGAGCGCGTGAAGGCGAACGGGTTCGTGGAGCGGGGCACCTACGAAGGCTGGTACTGCCCGCGCTGCGCCGACTTCAAGACGGAGTCGGAGATCGCCGAGGGCAACCGCTGCCCGATCCACAAGATCGACCTGCTTCGCGAGCAGGAGGACAACTGGTTCTTCAAGCTCTCCGCGTTCCAGGAGAAGCTCGAGCAGCTCTTCGCCGACCGACCCGACTTCGTGATGCCGCCGCGCAGCGCGAACGAGGCCCGGGCCTTCATCGAGCGCGGTCTGCACGACGTGTCGCTGTCGCGCAGCAAGCTCCGGTGGGGCGTGCCGGTGCCGTGGGACACCGACCAGGTCGTCTACGTCTGGTGGGACGCGCTCCTCAACTACGTCACGGCGCTGAGCTTCGCCGAGGAGGACAACGACCAGACGAGCACGTACTGGCCCGCGACCTACCACGTGATCGGCAAGGACATCCTCAAGTTCCACGCGATCTACTGGCCCGCGCTGCTCATGGCGGCCGGCCTCGAGGTGCCCGAGCACGTGCTCGTCCACGGCTTCCTGCTCATGAAGGACTCCTCGGGCGAGGAGACCAAGATGAGCAAGTCGCTCGGCAACGTCCTCGACCCGTTCGAGATCATCGACCGCTACGGCTCCGACGCCCTGCGGTTCTACCTGCTGCGCGAGGTCTCGTTCGGCCAGGACGGCGCCGTCTCCGTCGACGGCTTCGTCACCCGGTACGAAAGCGAACTCGCCAACGACTTCGGCAACCTCGCGAGCCGGTCGATCTCGATGGTCCACCGCTACCGCCAGGGCACCGTCCTAGCGACCGCACCCGATCCCGACATCACCGCGGTGATCGACCCGCTCTCCGCGGCGGTCTCCGAGCAGATCGACGCGGGCCAGCCGAGCCAGGCGCTCGAGACGATCTGGGCCGGCGTCCGGCGCCTCAACCAGTACGTCGAGGAGACCGCGCCGTGGGGTCTTGCGAAGGACCCGGAGAAGGCCGCCGAGCTCGACCGCGTCCTCACGACCCTCATCGACGGTGTGCGGGTGCTCGCCATCCTGCTCCACCCGTTCCTGCCCGTCTCGACGGCCACGCTGCTCGCCACGATCAGCGCGGACGGGCCCGGCGACACCGACCTCGCCGGCGCGGTCATGACCGGCGCGTTCGGTCACGAGATCCGCACCCTCGAGCCGCTCTTCCCGAAGGCGATCTAGCCCGCGGCGGGTACCGCGGCGCTTTACGCGGCGCGGTTCGTCACCATCGAAGGCGTGATCGACAGCCACACCCACTTGGACTCCTGCAAGGAGCCCGACGTCGAGCTCGTCGAGCAGGCCCGACGGATCGGGATCACCCGCATCCTCACCGTCGGCACGAACTCGCGCTCGTGCGAGGCGGCGCTCGGCGCAGCCGAAGCCTTTCCCGAGGTGTTCGCGGCGATCGGCCGGCACCCGAACGACGCGACGGGGTACGACGACGCCGTGGCCGCGGAACTCCGCACCTTCGCCGCCGACCCGGGCTGCGTCGCGATCGGCGAGACGGGCCTCGACTACTTCCGCGACTACGCGCCGGCGGACGACCAGCGGCGGGCCTTTCTCGATCACATCGCGCTCGCGCGCGAGACCGACAAGGCCCTCGTGATCCACACGCGGGCCGCGAGCGAGGAGACCGTCGCGACGCTCCGCGAGCACGCCGGAGGGCTGCGCGTGGTGATGCACTGCTTCTCCATGCCCGACTGGGTGCACGCTTGCGTGTCGGAGGGCTGGTGGATCTCGTTCGCCGGCAACGTGACCTACCCGGCCAACGGCGAGCTCGCCGACGCCCTCCTCGACGTGCCGGACGACAAGATCCTCGTCGAGACCGACGCGCCGTACCTCAGCCCGGTGCCCGTGCGCCGCGAGAAGAACCGCACGGAGCACGTGATGCACACCGCCGACTTCGTCGCCGAGAAGCGCGGGATCACCGCCCGCGAGCTCGACACGCTCGTCACCGCCAACGCCGCCGCGCTCTTCCGCTGGTGACCAACAACCGCAAAGGCGACCGGTCGGCTGCCGACCAGGCGCGCGCCACGCGCCAGGCCGCCCGACAGGCGCGCGCCGCGAACGCCCGCAAGATCCGCGAGGACGCAGCCCGCGGCTACGACGATGGTCCCGACCCGGCGTTCCAGGGGCAGGAGGTCGGCGAGGACGGCGCCCGCAAGCGCCTGCGTCAGATCACGCACGAGCGCTTGGGCATGCGCGGCCTCTCGCCGAAGAAGGCCCTGGGCCAGAACTTCCTCGTCTCCGATCACGTGATGGCGCAGATCGAGGGCTTCGCGAACGTGACGGAGGACGATGTCGTCCTCGAGATCGGCGGTGGCCTGGGCGTGCTCTCCGAACGGCTCGCCGAGCGGGCCAAGCACGTGCACATCATCGAGCTCGACGCCAAGCTCGCCGACCTGCTCGAGGAGATCCTCGACCCCGAGAAGGTCACGGTCCATCGCGCCGATGCGGTCAAGTTCGACCTCACCTCGCTCGACCCGGTGCCCAACGCCTTCATCGCGAACCTGCCGTACTCGGTCGCGGCCACCGTCGTCCTGCGCGCCGTCCACGAGATGCCGGCGATCGAGCGCTGGCTCGTGATGGTGCAGAAGGAGGTCGGGGTGCGGTTCGCCGCCCGTGCCGGAACGAAGGAGTACGGCGCGCCGAGCGCGCTCGCGCAGCTCTCCTGCACGGTCAAGCTCCAGAAGAACGTGGCCCGGTCGGCGTTCATGCCCGCCCCGCACGTCGACTCCGTCCTCATGGCGCTCACGCGCGTGGCACCGCCCGCCGAACCCGGCGTGCGCCGCCTGATCTCCTCCGGCTTCCTGCACCGTCGTAAGGCCCTGCCGCGCTCCCTCTCGATCGCGATCGGCGATCCCGCCACGAAGGACGCCACCCGCGAGGCGCTCATCGAGCTCGGCATCCGCGAGGACGCGCGAGCCGAGCAGCTCACGGCCGAGGAGTTCACGAAGCTCCACGCCGCGCTCGTGGCCCGCGGCATCGGTGGCCTGGCATGAGCCAGGCGGAGCGCCCGAGCGCGCTCCGGGTCAGTGCGCCCGCGAAGATCAACCTCTGCCTGTTCGTCGGTCCGGTCCGCGAGTCCGACGGCCGCCACGACCTCGTCACGGTCTTCCAGCCGCTCGATCTCGTCGACCTCCTCGACGCCCGCCTCGACGAGTCGCTCACGGCCGACACGGTCCTCTGCGACGGGGTCACCGGTCGCAACCTCGCCGAGGACGCGCTCGCGGCCTACCGCGCGGAGACCGGCTGGGACGGTCCGCCGATCCATCTCACGATCACCAAGCGCATCCCGGTGGCGGGCGGCATGGCCGGCGGCTCCGCCGATGCGGCCGCCGCGTTGCGCGTCGCCGCG
>JAURVW010000157.1 GCA_030655275.1 Solirubrobacteraceae bacterium | reverse complement strand
GATGTGCTGCGTGATGCCACCGGCCTCGCCCTTCGTCACGTCCGCAGAGCGGATCGCGTCGAGGAGGGAGGTCTTGCCGTGGTCGACGTGACCCATGATCGTGATCACGGGCGGGCGGATGGTCAGATCCTCGTCGGCGTCCTCGAACTCGGGCGCTTCCGCGTCCTCGTCCCCGGCGCGGGTGATCTCGATCTCCTTCTCGAAATCGGCCGCGAGCACCTCGATGGTGTCGTCGGACAGCGTCTGCGCGAGCGTCGCCATCTCGCCGAGCATCATCAGCTTCTTGATGATCTCCGACACGCCGACGCCGAAGTACTCGGAGATGTCCTTGACGGTCGAGCCCGACGCGATCTTGACGATGTCGGTCTTGCGGTGCGCGTTGACGTCGAGGCTGTCGACCGTCTCCTCGATGACGTCGGCACGGCGCCGACGACCACCGCCGCGGCGCGGGCGGCGCTGCGGGAAGTTGCCGCCGCCACCGGGACCGCCGGGACGGCCGGGACCGCCACCGATGCCGCCGGGACGACCGGCCTGCGAGTCGATGACCACGCGGCGCTTGCCGCCGGGGCCGGTGCCTGCAGCACCCGGACGGCCGGCAGGGCCGGTGCGTCGCGGGTCGAGGGCGCGCGCGCCCGTCGCAGGGCGTGCAGCAGCCTCCTTGCGGGCCTTCTCGCGCGCCTCGGCGTCAGCAGCGGCGCGAGCGGCCGCCGACGGGCGTACGATGCGCTGCTGGACGACCGGGCGCTTGATCTCCTTGCGCTTGGTCTGCTCGATCGGCAGACCTGCCAGCGCGCGCTTGGCCTGGTCCTCGTCGACTGCGGACGCCGGACCCTTGACTTCGAGGCCAGCACTCACCAGGCGGTCGATGACCTCCTTGGCTGGCATGTCGTGCTCGCGTGCGAGCTCTTTGATGCGTTTCTTCGCCATGTTCTGTTCTCAGTCTAGAGCGGAGCGGTGTCCGGGGGCCAGTGGAGTGGCGCGTCGTCTGCAACGTCGACCTTGGCTCGCATTGCGCGAGAGAGCGCGCGACGGTTCGCCACGCGCTCCAAGCAGGTCGGACTGCAGGCATAGGCGCCTCGTCCTGGAAGGCGCGACGCGGGGTCGATCCGGGCGAACCCGTCGACCACCGCGAGGCGCAGCAGTTCCTGTTTCGGCAGGCACCGGCCACAGCCGATGCACCGCCTGACGGGTCCCTTTGCTACCGCTCCTCCTCATCGATCGCGGTGTCGCCGGCCACGGCGACCTCCGCTGCTTCTTCTTCATCGACGGCGACGTCTTCGAGGACCTGCTCAGCAGCGTCCTCCTCGTCGGCGGCCAGCTCGGTCTGAGCGTCCTCGGCCTCGTCGTCGACCTCAATTGCTTCGTCACCCTCGGCGACGGCCTCGTCGGCCTCCGCCTCGGCAGCTTCCGCCTCGGCGGCGGCAAACTGCTCCTCGAGCTCCTGCGCTTCGGCCTCGACCGCCGTGATCGACTCCGAGACATCGTCGTCGGAGACGGTCGGGTCGGCGAGGGCCGTGACCTCATCGATCGACAGCGGCGCCAGAGCGGCGACGAGGTCGGTCGAGACACGCGCAAGTGCCTGATGGGCGCTGAGACCACAGTAGCGCAGGCCCGGCAGCGAGTCGTTCGGGCAACGGCGACCGTTGCCCAGGATCGCGGCACACATGCCCGTGTGCTCCTCGGCGCCTTCGCTGCCGCCGTCCTCGTCCTCCTGCTCGACGAACTCGGTCTCGGACCGGATGTCGATCCGCCAGCCGGTGAGGCGGGCGGCGAGGCGGGCGTTCTGTCCTTCGCGACCGATCGCCAGCGCGAGCTGGTCGTCCGGCACGATGACGGTGGCCTGGCGGTTCTCGTCGTCGACGAGCACCTCACGGACGCGCGCCGGGCTCAGGGCCTTGGCGACGAACCGGGCAGGCTCCTCGTTGAAGGGGATGATGTCGATCTTCTCGCCGCGCAGCTCGGAGACGACCATGCGGACGCGCGAACCACGCGGACCGACGCAGGCGCCGACCGGGTCGACGCCGTCGGCGTGCGAGACGACCGCGATCTTCGCGCGGTAGCCCGGCTCACGGGCGACGTCGGTGATCTCGACGAGACCGTCGGCGATCTCCGGCACCTCGAGGGCGAAGAGCTGGCGGATCATCTCCGGATCGCGGCGCGACACGATGATCGAGGGACCCTTCGGAGAGGCCTCGACCTCCTTGATGACGGCCTTGATGCGCTGGTTGTGCTGGTACGTCTCGCCCCAGACCTGCTCGCCCTTCGGGAGCAGCGCCTCGACGCGGTCGCGCAGCTGCACGAGCGTGTACCGCGAGTCCTTCTGCTGGACGATGCCGGTGATGAGCTCACCGACGCGGTCGCGGAACTCGTCGAGGACGAGCTCGCGCTCGGCCTCGCGGACGCGGTG
>JAURVW010000108.1 GCA_030655275.1 Solirubrobacteraceae bacterium | reverse complement strand
GGAGAGGCGCATGGCTCATCGTCGGCCGTGCGCGGGCCGGCGTAAACCGGCGCGGGGTGCCGAACCGGTGCCACTACGATGGTGCCGCGTCCGGCTCCGGCGGGGCGCAAGCCGCGTTAGCTCAGATGGCAGAGCGTCGCTCTTGTAAAGCGAATGTCGAGAGTTCGATTCTCTCACGCGGCCCCTGGAACTGTCGGTGGTCGGGCCTAGCGTCTGCGCCATGAGGACGTGCGCCGGATGCGACGGCCCGCTGTGGAAGGCGAGCCAACTCGTCTACTGCAGCAACGCGTGCCACCGCGCGTCGCTTCGACGCGCGGCGATCGATGAATGGCTCCGCACCGGATCCGTGGTGGTGCGCGCCGAACCTCGCCAATTCGTCAGGCTCTACCTTCACGAGCAGCAGGGGGGCCGATGTGCGATCTGCGAGGTGCCTCGCGAGTGGAACGGGGCGCCGCTGACCTTCGTCCTCGATCACGTCGATGGCGACTCGACCAACAACCGTCGCGACAACCTGCGACTGGTGTGCCCCAACTGCGACTCGCAGCTCCCGACCTACAAGAGCCGCAATCGCGGCAAGGGTCGTCACTCCAGGCGGGTCCGCTACGAGAACGGCCAGTCCTACTGACCGCCTCCTGCCGACGACGCCGTGCGCCGACGCCTCAGGAAGGGCTGCTCGAGCGCGGCGGGGGAGTAGCCCTCGTCACCGGCCGACACGTTGCGGCCCGGCGGCACGATCTCGTCGATCCGGTCCAGCACGTCGCTCGACAGCGTCACGTCGACCGCGCCGAGCTGCGACTCGAGCTGCGACATCGTGCGCGGGCCGATGATCGGCGACGTCACGGCCGGGTGCTGGAGCACGAACGCCAGCGCCAGGTGGATCATCGAGATGCCGGCCCCCTCGGCGAGCAGGTTGAGCTGCTCGACGGCCTCGAGCTTGGCGGTGTCGTCGAAGAAGCCCGGCACCATCTTGGCGCGGTTGCTGTCGGGCGCGTCCTGTCCCCGGCGCACGCGACCGGTGAGCCACCCGCCGGCCAGCGGACTCCACGGGATGACGCCCATCCCGTACCTCTCGGCGACCGG
>JAURVW010000104.1 GCA_030655275.1 Solirubrobacteraceae bacterium | reverse complement strand
CACCGGCAAGATCACGATCAACAACCCGAAAGCGGCGAAGGCGCTGACGACCGCGGCCGGCTGGATCGGCACCATCACGCCGACCGGCGTGCTGAACTACGGCGAGGAAGACGCGCGCGGCGTGTTCCAGAAGGGCGGCGCGGTCTTCATGCGCAACTGGCCGTACGCCTGGTCGCTCAGCCAGGGCGCGGACAGCCCCGTCAAGGGCAAGGTCGGCGTGGTCGCGCTGCCGCACGGAGAAGGCGGCAAGACCGCGGCGACGCTCGGCGGCTCGGAGCTCGCAGTCAGCAAGCACTCGAAGAACCCGAAGGAGGCGGCCGAGCTGGTGATGTATTTGACGAGCGCCGAAGTGCAGAAGGACCGCGCGATCCGCGGCTCCTACAACCCGACGATCCAGGCGCTCTACAAGGACGCCGACGTGCTCAAGGTCAACCCGTTCTTCGGCGACCTGTACGAGACTTTCGCCGGCGCCGTCGCGCGCCCGGCGACCGTCACCGGTGCCAAGTACAACGAGGTCTCGGCCGCGTTCTGGAACGCGACCCACAGCGTGATCTCGGGTGGCGCCAAGGCCGACGAAGCGCTGAAGAAACTCGAGACCAAGATCGACTCGATCCGCCGCGGCCCGCGCTGGCAGTAGGCCACCCGAACCCGGCGACCCACCCGGCCGTAGAACCGGCTGCCCACCACGCGCGTGCCATGCCGTCGTCGCCCCAGCGGGCGACACGGTGGGCCGCCGCGTGAGCGGCTGCGTTCCCTTGGGCCTTCTTCCCCTGGCCCTGTCTCGTCCCCGAGGAGTGCGCGATGAGCGTCACCGAAGTTTCACCCGGCACCGGCTCGGCGCCCGCAGCGTTGCGCGGCGTGCCGACCTCCGAGCTGACCCGCGAACGCACGCGCAGTGCCTGGCTGTTCCTGGCGCCGACGCTGATCGTGCTGGCGATGGTCGCCGGCTGGCCGCTCGGCCGCACGATCTGGTTCAGCTTCACCGACGCGACCCTCGACAAGATCGGTGAAGCGACCTACCAGATGGTCGGCCTGCAGAACTACTTCGGGCCGTACGGCGTCTTCAACTTCGGCACCGACGAAGGCTTCTGGAAGACCGACTGGGGCATGGCGATCGCGAACACCTTCAAGTTCTCGATCGTCTCGGTGATCCTCGAGACCTTCCTCGGCGTCGTCTTCGCGCTGGTGCTGAACGCCGAGTTCAAGGGCCGCGCGTTCGTGCGCGCCGCGGTGCTGGTGCCGTGGGCCATCCCGACGATCGTCTCGGCCAAGATGTGGGCCTGGATGATGCACGACAACTACGGCGTCGTGAACGCGATGCTGATGGGCGCCGGCATCATCGACCACAAGATCGCGTGGACGGCCGACCCGTCGTACGCGCTCTGGTCGGTCGTGCTGGTCGACGTCTGGAAGAC
>JAURVW010000101.1 GCA_030655275.1 Solirubrobacteraceae bacterium | reverse complement strand
TCGGTCGCGAGCTTGATGCGCTGGGCCTCGCCGCCCGAGAGTTCGGTGGCCGGCTGGCCGAGCCGCAGATAGCCGAGGCCGATGTCTTCGAGCAAGCGGAGCGGCCGGGCCACGGCCGCGTCGTCGGCGAAGAACGCGCCGGCTTCGGCGACCGTCATCGCCAGCACGTCGGCGATGCTGCGCTCGCGAAAGCGCACCGCGAGCGTCTTCTCGTTGAAGCGCGCGCCGTGACAGGTCGGGCATGGCGCGTAGACGCTCGGCATGAAGAGCAGCTCGACGCTGACGAAGCCTTCGCCCTGGCAGGTCTCGCAGCGCCCGCCGGTGACGTTGAACGAGAAGCGGCCGGGGCCGAAGCGGCGCGACCGCGCGTCGGGCGTCGCCGCGAACAGCTTGCGCACGCCGTCGAAGAGGCCGGTGTAGGTGGCGAGGTTGGAGCGCGGCGTGCGGCCGATGGGTTTCTGGTCGACGCGCACCAGGCGCTTCAGCAGGTGCAGGTCGCCGCCGAGCCGCCCTTCGGCGGCGGCCGCGGCGAGCGCGGGTTCCTCGCCCGCTTCGTCTTCGTCGACCGCCGGCTCTTTGCCGAAGTGCGCGGCCATCAGCTCGACGAGCGCGGCGCTGACGAGGCTCGACTTGCCCGAGCCGGAGACGCCGGTCACGCAACTCAGCACGCCGATCGGGAAGCGTGCGTCGAGCGCGCGCAGGTTGTTGCGGCTCACGCCGTCCAGATGCAGCCAGCCGGTGGGCACGCGCGGTTTCGCTTCGGCATCCAGCGGCGCAGCGCGCTTCGCGAACAGGTGTTCCGCCGTGCGCGAGTCGGCGACCTTGCGCAGCCCCGCCAGCGGCCCGCTGTAGAGCACGCGCCCGCCGGCTTCGCCGGCCGCGGGGCCGACGTCGACGACCCAGTCGGCGTGCCGGATCACGGCCAGGTCGTGCTCGACCACGAACAGCGAATTGCCGGCGGCCTTCAGCTTGTCGAGCGCGCGCAGCAAGGCTTCGCCATCGGCGGGGTGCAGGCCGGCCGAGGGCTCGTCGAGCACATAGACGACGCCGAACAGGTTCGACTGGATCTGCGTCGCGAGCCGGATGCGCTGCAACTCGCCTTGCGAGAGCGTCGGCGTCGAACGGTCGAGGGAGAGGTAGCCGAGGCCGAGCGACTGCACCGCGGC
>JAURVW010000084.1 GCA_030655275.1 Solirubrobacteraceae bacterium | reverse complement strand
ATGCCAACGCGGCGTCGTACGCAGACCGACTCGTGATCCTCGCCGACGGGCAGATCGTGCGTGACGAGCCCGCCGGGACGACCGCCGAGATCCTCGAGCAGATGAAGACCGCCGAGACCGCTCCGGTCGCGGGCGCGGCGGCATGAACCGCTTCGCCTTCCGCGGCATGCTCGAGCGCAAGGCTCGCACGGCCTTCACGCTCTTCGCCGTGGTGCTCGGCGTCGCGCTCATCGCCGGTACCTTCGTCCTCACCGACTCGATCTCACGTTCTTTCGACCGCCTCGTGGCCACGAGCGGGGAGAACATCGACGTCCACCTGACCGCCCCGGGGGCTCGTGGAGGATTCAGCAGCAAGCTCGAGTACTTTCCCGAGTCCGTCGCGGCCCGCATCGACCGCGTCGACGGCGTCCGCGCCGTGGCCGGCAGCATCGGGGGCCTTCCGGTCACCGTGGTCGATGATCGCGGCCGGCGGATCGGTCCGAGCACCGGGGCCCCGACCCTTGCCTTCTCGGCGGCCCCTCCGCAGTTCGACCTGTTCGACCACACGGGTGAGGTTCCGTCACGCCCGGGAGAGATCGCGCTGTCCGCGCAGACAGCCCGCGACGCGGGACTCAGGCTCGGAGACCGGGTCCGCGTGCAGGGGATCGGCCCGGTCCGTCCGTTCCGGCTGGTCGGGTTCGTCACGTTCGGTGGTGCGAGTTCGCTCGGCGGCGCGATCTTCGTGATGGTCACGCTCGACGACGCCGAAGCGCTCTCGGGGCATCCCGGTCAGGTGACCGAGATGAACGTGCAGGCCGACGCTGGCGTCACGCCGCCCGAGCTGAAGACGAGGGTCCAGACGGCCGTGGGAGCGGCCGCCACGGTGCGGACCGGGGAAGAGGATCGGGCGCAGCAGTCGAAGGATCTCTCGCAGATCCTCACCTATCTCACGCTCGGTCTGCTGGTCTTCGGACTCGTCGCGCTGCTGGTCGGCTCGTTCGTGATCTTCAACACCTTCAGCATCACCGTTGCGCAGCGCACCAGGGAGTTCGGGATGCTGCGCACCATCGGGGCCTCCCGGCGGCAGGTCCTCTGGTCCGTGGTGCTGGAGGCCTTCGCGATCGGACTGGTCGGCTCCGTGCTCGGCCTGGCCGCCGGGGTGGGGCTCGCGCCGCTGCTCTCCGCCCTGCTCTCCTCGGTCGGCCTCGACCTGCCGGATTCAGGCACCGTGATCGCCGCGCGCACCGTCGTGGTTGCCGTCGGACTCGGAACGATCGTGACGGTGCTCTCGAGCCTCTCACCTGCGGTGAGAGCGATGCGGGTCCCTCCGATCGAGGCGATGCGGGAGGGCACGGTGTCCGCCTCGCGCAAGCAGCGTCGCGTCGCCCGCTGGGCACAGGCGACGTTCGCCGGTCTCGGGCTGGCGCTCATGGTCGCGGGGTTGTTCGCCGGCTCCGGGGTGTCGACGTCCCTGGCGCTCCTGGGGGCGGTGGTGGTGCTGATCGGCGTCGGCATGCTGTCGCCGGTGCTCGTTGGGCCATTGGCTGCGGCGATCGGCCGGCCGATGGCCATGACCGGCGGGGTGGCGGCCGAGATCGCCCGCGGAAACGCCGTGCGCTCGCCGGGGCGGACCGCCGGGACCGCGTCCTCCCTGATGGTCGGCGTGGCGCTGGTCGCCTTCGTGGCGATCTTCGTCAACGGCTTCAAGGCTTCGTTCTCGGGGGCCTTCGATCGCGCGGTGAGCGCCGACTTCGTCGTGTTCGACCCGACGGGGCTCACGCCGGAGGGCGTGGCCGAGGCGGCGGCGGAGCTCCCGTCGGTGGCGGTCGCCACCAACTTCCGAACGGTCGAAGGGCAGCTCGCGGACGGGCGGGCCGTGTCCGTCAACGGCCTCGATCCAGGCCTCGCCGGACGCGTGATGCGGATCGACTGGGCAGAAGGGGGTCCGGAGACCCTGCAGAGTCTGCAGCCGGCCGACGCGCTCGTCGAGCGCGACTGGGCGAAGGCCCATCGCGTCACCATCGGCTCGGCGCTGCGCCTCGAGAGCCCGCAGGGGCGCGGCGCCCAGGTGACGGTCCGTGGCCTCTATCTCGACCACGGTCAGATCTTCGGTGACGTGATCCTCCCGGACCGCACGGTCCGCGATGTGTTCGACGTGCAGACCGTCACCGCGGCCTTCGTCGTGGCCGCCCCCGGGGCGTCTCAGCGCGTGGTGCGGTCGGAACTGGCTGGGATGCTGGCGCGCGAGTTCCCCACCCTCGAACCGCAGACCCGTCGGGAGTTCATCGACGGGCAGGTCGGTGCGGTCGACCAGATCCTCTACGTGTTCTACGTGCTGCTCGCGCTCTCCGTCGTGATCGCGCTCTTCGGCATCGTCAACACGCTGGCGCTCTCGGTCTACGAACGGACGCGTGAACTGGGGCTGCTGCGGGCGGTGGGCGCCTCACGTCGTCAGGTCCGACGGATCGTGCGGGGCGAGGCGATCATCACCTCGGTCATGGGGGCGACGATCGGCGTCGCGGTCGGCGTGCTCTTCGGCGTCCTCGTGTCGCGTCCGCTGGCGAGCGAGGGATTCGTGATCGCGATCCCGTGGAGCACCCTGGTGGTACTCCTGCTCCTGAGCGTGGTGGCCGGTTTCGTCGCTGCCGTCGCCCCGGCGAGGCGGGCCGCCCGGATCGACGTCCTCTCGGCGGTGACTCGCGGATGACGAACGCATCGAGGGCCCGCCGGGCGGCGGCCCGGCCCTACGCGCTAGGCGGCGCCCGACTCGAGCAGACCGCGGTCGAGCGCGTAGCGGACGAGTTCCGCGCGCGTCGTGCGTCGGAGCTTCTGCTGAAGATGCGCGCGGTGCGTCTCGACCGTCCGCACCGAGAGGAACAGCTGCTCGCCGATCTCGGCGTTGGTGTGGCCGAGGGCGATCAGCCGGAGCACGTCGAGCTCGCGGGCCGAGAGGTCGTCCGGGTCTCCGGCGGGCGTCTCGGGCATCGCGAGCAGACGCGCGCCGAGTGATGGCGTGAGGTAGGTCTGACCCTGGGCGGCGCGCCGGACGGCGTCGACGAGTTCGGTGTCGGCGCTCTCCTTGAGCACATACCCGAGCGCACCGGCGCGCATCGCGCGACTGACCCACTCGGGATCGTCCTGCATCGTCAACACGACCGTCGCGGTCTCCGCGGAACGCACCCGGACCTCCGGGATGGCCTCGAGCGAGGTCGTGGTCCCGGGCATGTTGAGATCCAGGACGAGGACGGCGGGTTTGTGTCCGAGCACGGCGCGCAGCGTCGCGTCGACATCGCCGGTCTGCGCAACGACCTCGATCCCGTCCTCGTTGCCGAGAAGAAGGGCGAGCCCGCTGCGGACGACGGAATGGTCATCCGCGACGACGATGCGAATGGAGGCCACGCATCGCACCCTATGGCACCCAGGCCGCCCATGTGACGAATGCAACGATCAGGGTCGGTCGAGACTCAGCTTGCGATCGCGAGGTAGCCCAGCGCGACGATGGCGAGAGCGACGAACGCGAACGCCGTGAGCGCTGCCAGGAGTGCTGGTCCGGCGAGCGCGTCATCACCCATCAGGTCGCGGTCCCGGGCCAGCGTGATGAGGAACGGGAGCATGAACAGCACGAGGACGGCGTTGAGCGCCTGCGTCGCGACGAGAATGCCGATCAGCGGCAGCCCCGGCACGAGCACGATGGCTGCCGACACCACCACGACCGCCACGAAGGTTCCGTAGAAGAAGGGTGCCTCGCGAAGGCTGGCGTTCACGTCGGCCGGACGGTCGAGGCCTTCGCAGACGGAGTAGGCGGTCGACATCGGCACGATCGCGCCGGCCAGGAATCCGGCGCCGACGATCCCCACGCCGAACAGGGTGCCGGCGAGCGGGCCAGCCAACGGCTCGAGCCCGCGAGCGGCATCGGCGGCCTCGACGATCGGGATGCCTCGGGCGTGGAGCGTGGCCGCGCACGCCATCACGATGAAGACCCCGATCACGCCGGTCAGGGCGGCGCCCGTGATCACGTCGACGCGCTCGAGTCCCAACTGCGAACGCGGAATCTGCTTGTCGACGGCGTAGGACTGGATGAAGGCGATGCCCCACGGTGCGAGCGTGGTTCCGACGGTCGCGACCGCGAGGTAGACCGCGTCACGCGTGAGCGGCATCGACGGCAGGACGAGCCCTTTGCCCGCAGCGAGCCAGTCGGGATGCGCGAGGACGCCCGACGCGATGTAGGTGACGAAGACCGCGCTCACGGCGAGCAGCACGTGCTCGACCCGTTTGAACGAGCCGCGCAACACGAGCAGCGCGATGATCGCCGCCGCGATCGGGACGGACACGCCCTTGCCGATGTGGAACAGCAGCTCGGCCCCGGCCGCGATGCCCGCCAGCTCGGCGCACATCGTGCCGACGTTGGCGATCGTGAGGATGGCGGCCCCGTAGGTCGCAGCCCGCCGGCCGAACCGGGTGCGGACCAGCGCGAGCAGCCCCTGCCCCGTGACGACCCCCATTCGCGCCCCGAGCTCGTGGAACACGACCAGCGCCACGGTCGACAGCGCGAGCACCCAGAGCAGGCGGTAGCCGTAGTCGGCCCCGAGCAGCGAGTAGGTCGTGATCCCGGCTGGATCGTCGTCGGACAGGCCGGCCAACAGCCCTGGGCCGAGCACGGCGAACAGGGTCACGGAGCTGCCGGCGCGGATCGTCTGGGATCGACGGCGGGCGATGCGGTGCGCGAGCCCGCGGCCCGGGCGCCGGGTGCGTGGGGCCGGCCTCGGCGTGGTCTGCGGACGAGCCATCGACGGACCGTAGGCCGGGACGGCGGTGCCGCACATCGGGGAGAACCCGCAGGCGAAGCGCGGATCACCGCCTGCGCGCGGCCGATAGACCCCGATGGCGCGGACGAGCGGAGGCGCGAGGCTGGCACTCCACCCCGAGGAGACCGCGTGTTCCAGACCATCATCGTCGGCATCGAAGGCCGCCGCAGCCAGGACGACGAGGCGCTGGCACTCGCGACCCGGCTCGGGGAGCCCGGCGCCGAGATCATCGCCACCAATGTGGCCATCGGTCACGCAACGGTGCTCGGGAGGTCCGGCGCGCTCGATGAGGGCGAAGCGATCGTCGACGCCTTCACCGAGCCGCGCGTCCGCACCGAAGGCTCCGTCGTGCAGGCCGAGTCGGTCGGCCGTGGTCTGCGGGACGTCGCCCTCGGGGCGCGCGCCGACCTGATCGTCATCGCGTCGTCGCGCCGTGGGGCACTCGGCGAGCTGTTCGCCGGAGATGCCGTGCGCGACGTGCTCCATCATGCGCCCTGCCCGGTCGCGGTCGCGACTGTCGGCTCTGGAGAGTCCGGGGCGCTACGGCGCATCGTGATCGGGTACGACGGGAGCGGGGAGTCGGAGGCCGCCCTCGTCGAAGCCGTACGCATCGCTCGTCGCGACGACGCGGACGTGAGTGTGGTCGACGTCGTCGAGCCGATGGTCCAGGCCGCGGCCAACCCGGGTGCGTGGCTGGGTGGATCGATCGACGAGCAGTACGCCATCGCGCGCGAGCAACTCGATGGACTCGTGGAGCGTTTCGGCATTCGCGGCGTGATCGCGGTCGGACGTGCTGCCACCGAACTGACGGACGCGAGTCGAGGGGCCGACCTGCTCGCGATCGGGTTCCGCGAGCACGGGCTCCTGGATCGGCTCCTCGTCGGCAGCACGGTGAACCAGCTCCTCCATGCGCAGTCCGCGTCGATGCTCATCACGCCGCCGGACTCCGGTCGCCCGACCGTTGCCGATGCGTTGGACAACATCCCGACCCGGGCGCCGGCCGCTGCAGGCGGCACGGCGTGAGTTCGCGGTTCGCCCGCGTGGTGATCGGGGTCGGTCGAGACGTCGGCCCGCCGTCGATCGAGTTGGCACGTCTCCTGCGCGTGCCGGACGCCGCGGTGGTGTTGGTGCACGTCGTGGTCGATGGCGGCCTGCACGGCGTCCTGCCCGCGGTCGATCCGCAGCCGGTGCCGCTCGATTTCCTGCGGGCCGCGCGTCGCGCACTCGGACCACCGTGCGAGATGGTGGTCCATCATGCGAGTTCGGTCGCGGCCGGCCTGCACGAGATCGCCGTCCGCGAGTCCGCCGACCTGATCGTCGTGGGGCCTGGCCACCCAGAACGGCTCCACGGCGTCCAGGCGATCCTGCATCACGCCCCTTGCCCGGTGGCCGTGGCGTCGCGCGACGCCGGCGCCGAGCAGGTGGCTCTGCGCCGCGTGGGCATCGCCTATCTCCCGACGGTCGCCGGCCGGCACGGGCTGGCCGTGGCGAGGGAGGTCGTGGCGGAGCATGGAGGCGAGCTCTGCGCGATCACCGTCGTGCCCGACGAGGCGAGTCCGTGGTTGGGGCCGATGCTGGGAACCGTGAAGGCCCTCGCGATGATCGACGGACTGTTCCTACGGATCGCGGCGGACGATCTCGCTGCGCTGCCGGACGCGACGAGCCAGGTCGCCGAGGGCGACCCGGTCGAGGAACTCGTGCGGTTCTCCCAGGGGGTCGACCTCCTGGTGGTCGGCGCCCGGT
>JAURVW010000069.1 GCA_030655275.1 Solirubrobacteraceae bacterium | reverse complement strand
GGTGCGGTGCTGGGGTAGATCAGTTCTCGGGTCGTTGAGTCGAGGCTACAGGAGCGGCGGATTTCACGTTGAGTCGGAGCGCAGATAAAGCATAGAGACAGCGAGGTATCGATGCACTGGGGACAAAAACGGCGGCTGCATTGTGGACAATCGGAAGTGCTGTTGCTGAAACCGACGCATGAGTGGCAGATGAGACCTTTACTTTTGGCACACTCTAAACACCATTCTCCACAGTTGGCTGAAGTTGGGGTGACGTTGCAGGCACGGCATCTTTGTTCTTGGAGTACTTGAGATGGACGGCTGGATGGTCGGGGTGCGGGAATCACGGATGCCAACTCGGAGTCCGAAGGGATTTGAACTTGGATAGGGGCACTCAGTCTGGCTGGGGAAGGGTGCTGCGCTTGTCGGGGCGGGAGGAGGAGTAGTCGGCGCTCGGCGTTCAGCAGGGCTTGTGCCGACGCTTCTTGGACAACATAGATAAGCTCGTCGCAGACTCGCTGGTAGCTGTCATTGTACAGATTTGAGTTGTCAGCAATGATCCGGCAGATCAACTTTGTTTCGCTTGAAAGGGTCCCATTGGCGGTTGCAGAGGCAACGAGGAAGATGGCTTGTTCACGTGATTCTACTTGGAGCTTGTAGAGGTCCTGTTTCGTGTTGTTTCTGGCGCCCAGGAGGTGTTCAAGTTCTGCATTGGCGTCTCGCACGGCACTGCGGCCGATAACGGCGACGAGAGAAACATCGACGACGATCCATAGCCCAAGTGATTTGGCCCAGAACTCAAGGTCTGGGCGACGGGAAACCGCGGAGTCCAGTTTCTGAAGACCTTGTGGACAAATGGCTTTGTGCGCTTCCAGGTCGGTCGTGTTGTCGGGGATGCTTTTGCCACATCCGCATCGACGTACGGCCATACTCTCAGGTTCTTTGGAGGAGGTGAAGAGGCCCCGCCTGCGAAGGATGTTGTGCGTGCCAATCTTAGCGCTGGCATGGGTGGCAGCGCAGTTGCGGCCAAGAATT
>JAURVW010000068.1 GCA_030655275.1 Solirubrobacteraceae bacterium | reverse complement strand
AGCGGCAGGTGCACGCGCCCGCCGCAGCGCGCCCACACGCCGACGCGTCCGGCGGGCTCCGCGCCGCCACCGCTGGCTCCGCGGGCGTCCTCGGGCAAGGAGGCTCGCACGGGTGGGCTCTCGGCACCTGTGGTGGTGTCGCCGTCCCGGCCCCAGCCGGTCCGCAGGAGATCGGCGCCAAAATCGCGCCAGCCTCGGCTGCCGCGGTAGGCGAGGATGGCCACGAACCGCCCGCTCGCATCGCGCTGCAGGCCCGTCTTCGTGCTGGCGAGTGCGTACTCGATCTTGCGCGGAGCTCGGCGCACGAAACCGCTCAGCGCCGCGGTCGTCTCAGCAGCGCCGCACTCCCCGGGCCGCGGCACGTCGACGGAGTACAGCCGCACCGGCAGGGCTCGACGGCCGACGGTGATCGTGAGCTGGCCCGGGCCGTCGACGCTCTTCACCGCGGCCGTGCCGCTCGCGCGTAGTGGCCTGGACTGGGCGCCAGGTGCTGTGAAGGCAAGTGCGACGGCCACAACGACCGCCAGGGTGAGGTGCTTGGCGCGCATGTCAGTCCTCGTCCCCGAGTGGCGCAGCCGACGTGTAGAGGCCATCGATGGTTCCGCGCGAGTCGACGGACGCCAGCGTCTGCCAGGCCCACGGCTGCGGCTCCGGCCCCGTGAGCTGCATCGCAGCGCCGTCGGGATCGGGTTCGTCAGCTCCGGTGGCCAAGCGCGGAAACGCGCCCTTGGCAGCGCTGGCCGGCGATCCGACGCCGACGCCTCGCGTGGTCGGAGCGGCGCCGGGGCCGCTCGTGGCGACGCCGTACACCTCGGCACTGCCGCAGGGCTGCGTTCCCGGCGTCGCAGCGGAGAGCACGAGCTGCAGGCTTGGCACGACCGCTCTGCATTCGTACGCGTTCACGGCGAGGATCTCGACCGGCGCGACGGCGGCCACCTGGGCCACCGTGAGGTTGGTCGACGGCGACAGGGTCGGGCTCAGCGTGAGCGGCCCGATCGCCTCCGTCACGCCGTCGGCCGTGATGGTCCACGGAGCTGGGGCGTTCGCGGGGACGGGCTGGCCGGCGGGCAGGTGCATCCGCCCGCCGCAGTTGGCCCACACCCCTCGCGGCGCGCGCGGCGGGCCGTCGCCTGCGCTCACGCCGCCGACCTGGAGGTCGCGAGGGGTGAAGCGCTGTGCAGGGCCGACGGCCTCTCCGTTCCGAGCCCATTCGGTGTCGACGAGGTCCTGCCCGAGGCCGTCGAAGAACCCGTCCCCGCCGCGCCGCGACAGGAAGCCGAGGTAGCGGCCCTCGGCGTCGCGCTCGAACCCACCGCCCGGG
>JAURVW010000060.1 GCA_030655275.1 Solirubrobacteraceae bacterium | reverse complement strand
CGCGCCTGCAGACGGCCGAGGAGGCCGACGCGATCGCCGCGGCGGTCAAGGACGGCACCGGCGAGATCACGAAGCTGGAGAAGACGACGCGCAAGGAGATCGCGCCGATGCTCTACGACCTCACGTCGCTCCAGCGTGACGCCAACACCCGCTTCGGTTTCTCCGCCCGCCGCACGCTCGGCGCCGCCCAGAAGCTCTACGAGGAGCACAAGGCGCTCACCTACCCGCGTACGAGCTCGCGCTACCTCACGACCGACATGGTCCCCGACCTCGTCCCGATCGCCGAGCGCCTCGGCGAGAACCGCGACTACGCGACCGCTTCCAAGTACGTCGTCGGGCTCGACGAGCTGCCGCTCGCCCGCGTCGTCAACAACGAGAAGGTCGGCGACCACCACGCCATCATCCCGACCGACGCCGTCCACCCGATCGACAAGATGGGGGAGGACGAGAAGAAGGTCTACGACATGGTCGTGCGCCGCTACCTCGCCGTCTTCCACCCGGTCGCGATCTTCGAGAACACGCGCGTCGAGACCACGGTCACCGCGCCGACGGCCCCCTCGAACGAGGTGCTCGGCCACATCTTCCGCACGCGCGGCAAGGTGCTCGTCGAGGCCGGCTGGCGTGGCGTCTACGGCGAGCTGACCGAGGGCGAGACCGCCGCGGCCGACGAGGACGACGGCCGCGACCAGACGCTGCCGAAGCTCCAGAAGGGCGAGACGGCCGCCGTCGACTCCGTCGAGGCGATGGAGAAGGAGACCAAGCCGCCGCGGCGCTACTCCGACGCCTCGCTGCTCGGGGCCATGGAGGCCGCCGGCAAGCTCGTCGACGACGACGAGATGCGCGAGGCGATGAAGGAGTCCGGCATCGGCACGCCGGCGACGCGCGCCGCGATCATCGAGCGCCTCATCGACGTCGGCTACGTGGAGCGCGACGCTCGCGCCCTCGTGGTGACGGAGAAGGGCACGAACGTGATCCGCCTGCTCGGCGAGCACATGCTCACGTCGCCCGGTCTCACCGGCGACTGGGAGAAGCGCCTGTCCGCGATCGAGGCCGGCACCGAGAAGCGCGAGGCCTTCATGGCCGACATCGCGAAGTTCGCCGAGGCGACCGTCCTGGAGCTCGACACCGTCCTGAAGGACGTCCGCATCCCGCGGGCGAACCTCGGCCCGTGCCCCGTCTGCGGCCACGACATCATCGAGAACCGCAAGGGCTACTCCTGCTGGTCGCGCGAGGATCCGGGCTGCGGCTTCGTGATCTGGAAGGCGAAGGCCGGCAAGACGCTCAACGCGCAGGTCGTCCGCGAGCTGATCCGCTACTCCAAGACCGCCCAGCAGGTGACGGGCTTCCGCGGCCGCTCCGGCCGTCCGTTCCGCGCCAAGCTCGCCCTCATGCAGAACGACGAGGGCCGCTGGCGCACCGAGTTCGACGAGGCGTGGGCGCGGGAGGGCGAGAAGGTCGGCCCGGCGACGGACGAGACGCCCGACGACGGCATCATCGCCACGGCCGCCGCGGGCGACGCGAAGGCCGACCCCGCCAAGGCCGCCTGACCGGACGCCCGGAGATGGGCGCCACGGGGCGCCCCCGGGTACCGGCCGCCGTCCGATTCGTCCGCGCGCCCCTCGGGGGCTCGCCGAGCCTGACCGAGGTCGTCGGCGCGATCGCGGACGAACCCCACCCTTTCGTCCTGTCGGGCCGTTGGGGGCTCTCGGACGCCGCCGCCGACCGA
>JAURVW010000052.1 GCA_030655275.1 Solirubrobacteraceae bacterium | reverse complement strand
AGCTCACACAACAGGACATGTTATTTAGTATTTGGGTGCTGTTTATACAAACGTGAAGTTGGTACTTAATAATTGAACGTGTCGTTCTGTTTTACGGTAAGGACGTCGTAAAACCCGACCCAGGGGTTTAAATCATTTTAGCCTGGCAATCGCGATCCGACAAATATCTAAACCAGCGTACTGGGCAGTTGCCACATGAGCGAGGGGCGATACGCGTTGGGGAGGGAAACCTCTGTAAAATGTTGTGTGATACCATGGGCTGAGGGTTCACACATCGTGCAAGATCAACAAGATTAGGGCCCGGGAAACAGTTAAGCTACCTACCGGTGTCCCTTGAGTCAATGTCTTCCACGAGAACGGCTGATTTTGTGCAGTCGATAGACATGGGGGCGTCTCAAAACACCTTAAAAAAAACATTTGAAGGCCTGAGAAGAGCATTGATATCAGCAACAGCAAACTTGCGGTATATTTGCTCAAGTAGCAATTAACCCACCGGTTCACGAATAATTAAACACAAAACTATGTAAAATTAAATCACGAAGTCTGTTATAGTCAAATAACTGCAAATGAATGTTGATTCTGTTTTTTAAGTACAACCAGTAAGCAACCGTAAATACGACTGTCAGTACTTTGAATCCTTACATGAGTTAATATATGTTTTCTAGCGCACACGTTTGTGTAGGGAATAATATATAAAAAGAAAATGACAAACGTGATGTACGCCTAGGCTTGAGCAAAACCTAAAAGAATAATTACTCAACGAACCTTAGGCACAATACAATACCCCTCGCCGTTAGGTAGTTGAACATACAAAGGATTGTCCACACAGCAAACAAGCAAATGAAAAGTATTTCGAGTCCCTAGAAAAAAACGATATTAAGTATTTCGGTAACACGTTTACGAGAAAAGATAATTCAATATTGCATGGTGACAATCGTTCTAAAGCAGTTGTCAGAAAGACTTGTCACGAACTGCAAAAAAGATAAAATTTATTTGCGGGGGGGGTTAAATAACGAAATCGAACACCCGTTTCAAATATTGCAATGGCAAAACCATTACAAATGATTTTTTTGCTTGGTTCCAAAAAGGCTTATATCAGGTCGCAATGAGAAAGCCTTTAATCGATAAATAAATTCATCTCATTGAATTAAATATTGATTAACGTAAACCAACAACATAAAAATTAACGGGGTGGGAACCCACAAGGGGCTTGCCGAAAACGCTTCAGGAACTTCAGAAAGCCGTCAAATCGGCAGAATAGCAATCTCAGTGAAACTTAAAAGCTCAGCTAAACGGGTCAAGGAATGTTAAATCACTTTGTTAAAGTGATTTTAG
>JAURVW010000051.1 GCA_030655275.1 Solirubrobacteraceae bacterium | reverse complement strand
GATGGCGGCCTGGATGGTTGTGTAGTCGGATCCGGCGCCGACGAGGAAGACCTTGTGGTCGGCGAAGGCGATGACGCCGGCATTGGTGATGACGTCGCCGGTTGCGCCGGTATCGGTGCCGCCGGTGATGGTGGCGGTTGTGCCGTTCCAGGCGATGGTGTGGCTGGCCTGGGTGGTTGTGTAGGCGACCGTATCGATGCCGGTGCCGGCATTGATGGTGTCTGCGCCTGCGCCGCCGGTGATGGTGTCGGCGCCTGAGCCGCCGGTGATCGCAAAACCTTCGCTCTGGTTGTGCAGGTCGATGGTGATGCCGGTTGCGACGCCCGCGGCAGAAACCGCTTCGACATTGACGATCTGGGCGTTGGTTGCGCCGGCCAGATCGTTGGCGGCGGCAGTCAGAATGATGGTGTCGGTGTCGTTGCCGCCGTCGACGCTGTCGGCGCCTGCAAAGCCGGCAAAGGTGTCGTTGCCTGCCCCGCCGTTGAGGCTGTCGGCGCCGACGCGGCCGACAAAGTTGTCATCGCCGCTGGTGCCGATGAGCGTATCGGTCGAGGACAGGCCCTGCAGCACGGCCACATCGCTGCCGGGCGCCAGATTGGTCGCGGTCACGCCGGTCGACAGATCGATGGTGCCGCCGACGCTATCGAAGTTGAACAGGCCCCAGGGCGCCGATGCGGTGATGACGACGCCCGAGGTGGTGAAGGTGGCGAAGCTGGCGATGCGATAGAAAGCCAGCAGGTCCTGCGTATAGGAACCGGTGACGGTCAGGTTGGTGAGCGCAATGTTGCCGCCGGCATCGTAAGGGCCGACGCCGGTCACATCGCCGCCGTCCTGCAGGCCGCGCACCTGGATCGCCTTCTGGGCGAAGGCGCCGGCATCGCGAATGATGACGTCGGAGATCGTCAGGTTCTTGTTGTAGCCGAACAGCAGGATATCGCCGCGGCCGCCTGCCGGTGACGTCAGCGTGGCATTGTTGAAGAACTCGGAGTTGGTGATGGTGATGGCGCCGACCGTATCGGTCAGCGTCGGGGTCGAGCCGTTGCCCTGGCGGACATAGGCAAAGCCGTTGCTCTGGGCGCCCGAGATCGTGGTGTTGTCGAGGACGATCGAGCCGGCATAGGCGGTCGAGTTCGCCGTCACGTTGACGCCGTAGTCATGGCCTGTGGCGTCGATCGCCATGTTCTTGATGGTCAGCGTGCCATCGAGCGTGCCGCTGGCGTTGATCTGGCCGGTCAGAGTCGTGGCGTTGATGCCCGTATCGTCGACGCCTTGCAGCGTCAGATACTTGCCGTTGAGAGCCAGGTTCTCGTTGTAGGTGCCGGAAGCGATCTGGATGGTGTCGCCGGAGGACGCGGCGTCGATGGCGGCCTGGATGGTTGTGTAGTCGGATCCGGCGCCGACGAGGAAGACCTTGTGGTCGGCGAAGGCGATGACGCCGGCGCCGGTGATGACGTCGCCGGTTGCGCCGGTG
>JAURVW010000047.1 GCA_030655275.1 Solirubrobacteraceae bacterium | reverse complement strand
GGCGCCGAAGCCGCCGGGCAGGGGAAGGATGTTCATGCTGGTACCTCGCTGGTGGATAAGAAGGGATAGTCGGTGTAGCCCCGTTCGTCACCGCCGTAGAACGACTGCGGGTCGGGGATGTTGTAGGGGCCGCCGGCGGCGATGCGTTCGACCAGGTCCGGGTTGGCGATGAACTGGCGGCCGAACGCCGCCATGTCGGCCTGGCCGCTGGTGACCAGCGCCTGCGCCGACGCCGGCGTCAGCGCGGCATTGGCAATCACCACACCGTCGTAATGGGCGCGGGTCAGGCGCAGCAGCGGCGCCATGTCGGAGTCGCCGCCCCACGCATTGCTGTCGGCCGCGTGCACGTAGCCGACCTGGTGGTCGTCGAGCATGGCGGCGACGTAGGCGTAGGTCTCGGCGGCGCGCGGGTCGGCGGCGTTGTTGTAGGCGGCGAACGGCGAGACGCGCACGCCGATGCGCTGGGGCGGCATCAGTTCGAGCAGCGCTTCGACGATCAGGCGCAGAAAGCGCGCGCGGTTGGCCAGGGTGCCGCCGAACAGGTCGGTGCGGCGGTTGACGTGGGGCGAGAGGAACTGCGCCGGCAGGTAGCCGTTGGCGGCATGGATCTCGACGCCGTCGATGCCGTTGCGGATGGCGTTGAGGGCGCCCTGGCGAAAAGCGTTGACGGCGTTGTAGATATCGAACTCGGTCATGGCGCGCGCCGGCGTGGCGTGCAGCCGGGTATAGCGGCCGTTGCGCAGGGCGCCATACACCTGCAGCAGGGCCAGGTCGTCGTTGACCGCCGATGGCGAGAGGGGTTCGCGCCCGCCCAGCAAGGCGGCGCTGGCCACCCGGCCGCTGTGCCACAACTGCATGAAGATGACGCCGCCGCGCGCGTGGACGGCCTCGGCGACCCGGCCCCAGCCGGCCGCCTGCGAGGCGCAGTAGATGCCCGGCGCCAGTTCAAAGGCGGCCGACAGCGGCGACACATTGGTGGCCTCGCTGACGATCAGGCCGGCCGAGGCGCGCTGCGCATAATAGGTGGCGTTCAGGCTGGACGGCACGCCCGCTTCATTGGTGCGGGCGCGCGTCAGCGGCGCCATGGCGATGCGGTTTTTCAGCGCCAGGTCGCCAATCGGGATGGGATCATGCAAGGTCGTCATCGCTGCTCCTGCTGCTTCAATG
>JAURVW010000039.1 GCA_030655275.1 Solirubrobacteraceae bacterium | reverse complement strand
GGTCGCCGGCTCGCGCGCCGTGGTCACCGGCACCGCGAACCCGGTCGGCAGGGCCACCCGCGTCCACTCCTCGCAGACCATCGGCGACGACACGTTCGTCACCGACGGCACCCGCACCAGGCTCAGGGCCAAGGTCACGGTCACCTACCGCGGCAAGAGCGCACCGCTGACCTGCGGACAGGCGTACGCCTTCGACACCACGACCGTCAGGGCGTGACGGCACGCGTCAGTCGAGCCACGCGCGCAGCTTGGCTCGGCTGACCCGCTCCCACACCTCAGCGAACTCAGCCTCGCGCTGTGCGCCGCGCGCCTCCTCGCGCGCGTGCAGCACGCCGTAGGTGAAGGCGCTCTCGCCCGCGGCCGCGGCCGCGCGTGCGACCCGGCGCAGGTCGACGCGCAGCACGGCGGTGTCCTGGCGGTCACCGAGCACCTGGGTCACCTCCTGCGCCGCCTTGCGGAGCCTCTTGGCGTCCTTGCCCCAGCCGTACTCGAGCGTCTCGCACGCGTAGCGCAACCGCTTGGCGGCCTTGCGGACGTCGTGCAGCGCCTCGTCGTACGCCGCATCCCGGGTGCCGTCGCCGGCCTCCTCGAGCGCGTGCACGAGGGCCACCCGCTCCTCGAGACGGTTCCAGTCGCGAGCGACCCGCTTGCGCAGCACGGTGTCGGCGGGTTTGTCGGCCGCCTCGGTCCAGGGCGGCTGGGTCACCAGCGCCTCCAGCCGACCGAGCAGCCGTCGGTAGCGGGGCGAGTCGAGCACCCGCTGCGCGTGCCGGTCAGCGGCGCGCAGCCGCGCGGCGTAGGTGCGGTCCAGGCGCCGGCGCACGGGGCCGTGGACCTGGCTGCGGGGCAGGTCGGCGACCAGCTCACGCAGCAGCACGTGCATGACCTCGGCGTCGCGACCGTCGCCCAGCGTGCGGGCCACCCAGCGCAGCTCGTCGCGCACCGGGTCGGTGACCTCGCGGTCGACCAGGGGCCGGTACGTCGCCAACGCACCGCGCAGCCGACGGCAGGTGACGCGCAGCTGGTGCACCCCGTCGTCGACCCCGCGGCGTACGTCGCAGTCGCGGTGGCGCAGCTCGGCGACCAGGCTCAGCAGCCGGTC
>JAURVW010000035.1 GCA_030655275.1 Solirubrobacteraceae bacterium | reverse complement strand
GCCGGGGCGCGGCCGCAGGTGACCGGTTCAGCGCCTGCGCTTGCGGCCGGTCGGCGCCTTCGCAAGGACGACCGAGGTGGCCATCGCGCGGGCCAGCCGCGGGAGATCGAACTCGCTCGCGAGCCGCTGCAGCTCCCGGCGATCCTTCGGGCTGAGGTTGCCGGGGCGTCCGCGACTGTCCTTGAGGAGGGTCACCAGGCGGCGACGGTCCGACGACGAGAGGCTCTCCCGCCAGTGGCGGCTGGTCACGCGGGCCAGGTCGGCGGCGATCAGGGCGGGAACGGCCTTGCGGCCCGCGATGCGCGAGGCAGGACGAAGGAGAGAGGGCATGGAGTGTCCTTGGGGGTAGGGCTGGGGATGGGGTGGGTACGCGTCGCCCCGCGGCGCCGACCACCGACGTCGAAGAACATCCGGAGAACGAGGTGGCGACGCGGCGCGTGACGAACGCTGTCAGCGCTGCCCGCCGGACGGGGACGACTCAGGAGCCCTCTTCGAGGATGAACGTCTCGACCGCGATGTCGGCGAGGACGTCGTGGTCGGAGAGGAACGCGCGCACCTTACGCCCCATGACCGCTTCGACCCCTGCGATCAGGTCCTCTCGCATGGTGCGCTGGAAGGCGCGGCGCGAGGTGATGACGATCTCGGCCTCACCGCTCGCGACGAGCGAGTGCTCGGCCTTGGTGAGCGTGTCTTCCAGGACCACGCAGACGATCGGTTCGTTCACGTAGGCGCGGGCCTTCGTCGGCCCGCGGCCCGTGTATTCGGCGGTCGTTCGCACGACCAGTCTGGCCAGTGCGGAGGGTCGATCGGCGGGCGGAAGCGGTGAGGTGGTTTCTGCGATCGAAGACATGCGGGGTCCTGTTCTGAGGGAGACCGCTCGAGCACCGCGGCGACTCACCACCACGTTCGTATGTACCTCTCGCTGCCCCGTCGTCGTGGCAGCCCAGCGGAATCCTCGACGGTACCTGGCCTCGGTCGGCGTTCGGGCAGGCGGCCCCGGTCAACGGCGGCAGGCGCTCCGGGCCCCTCAGCGAGCCGCGGCGCGCTCGACGAACACCGTCAGCGGCTCCGGTGGCACCTCACCATCACGCAACGGGGGCGTGACGAACACGGAGTAGGCGCCGTCGCTCGTGACCTCGAAGTTCACCACGGTCGAGAGGTACGCGGGCACCTCGTATCCGTCCATCGCGCCGACCGGCAGCTGCCCGGAGGGGATCGCGACGACGTGCGTCTGCGAACCCGCTGGCCGGCCCTGCGGGTCGACGACGACGATCGCCACGTCGAGCTCGGTGTCGAGCTCGTGCCGGGGCACCGAGAGGCAGACGAACAGCGGCGTGTGCGCCTTCGTCTCGCCTGCCCGCAATCGCAGGAGGTTCGCCCCGACACCGACCAGGGAATGGGCTCCCCGATCGTCGATCGTGCTCGCCTCGCAGGTCGTGGCCCAACGCACTCGCATCGTTCGTTACTCCTCTCCGCCGGGTCGGCCCGCGAGTTCGTGCTCGAGGGCGCGCCGGGCGCGTTGCTTGATCGCCGTGAGCTCGTCCGGGTCGATGCCCGCGAGGTTGCGCAGCGGCATGGTCAGACGACGGTTGCCGGCGAGCCGATCCCTGTGGCGGTCGAGGAAGTCCCAGTAGAGGGAGGTGAGCGGGCAGGCGTCGTCGCCGGTGCGGCGGCGCGGGTCGTACCGGCAGCCCCCGCAGTGCTCGCTCATCCGGTTCATGTAGTTGCCGCCGGCCGCATACGGCTTCGTCGTCATGCCGCCACCGTCGGCGTAGAGCGCCATGCCGGCGGCGTTCGGCGCCATCACCCACTCGGCGCCGTCGACGAAGGCCGTCTGGAACCAGCGGATCGCGGCCCACGGCTCCACGCCCGCGAGCAGCATGATGTTGCCGAGCACCATGAGGCGCTCGATGTGGTGGGCGTAGCCCGTCTCCTCGACCGACTCGACGGTCGCATCCAGGCAGGCCCAGCCGCTCTTGCGGCCCCAGAACGCCTCGGGCAGCGGCGCGGTCGCCTCCAGGGCGTTGCGATCGGGCCAGTCCCGGCGCCGCAGGTGCGCGACACCGTGCACGTACTCCCGCCAGCCGAGCACCTGCCGGATGAAGCCCTCCGCGCTCTGGATCGGCACGTCGCCGCCGCGGTACGCCCGCTCCGCAGCTCGCACCACGCGCAGTGGATCGAGCACCCCGAGGTTGTGCGGCACCGACAGCATCGAGGGGTAGAGGATCCGCTCGCCGTCGACCCTCGCGTCCTGCCACGGCCCGAACCACGGCAGGCGCGTCTCGATGAACGAGTGCAGTGCCCGCTCGGCCTCGGCGGGGGTGACGGCGAACTGTCGCGGGCCGTCGTCGCCCCAGAGCTCGACGCGGCCGTCGGCCGCCCAGCGGTCGAGGTCGCGTCGCACCTCGTCGTCGAGTTCGTTCTCGCGCGGGTGGTACGGCGTTGGCGCGGTGAGGCCGGCCTTCGGCGGCCGGCGGTTGTCCGCGTCGAAGTTCCACTGCCCGCCGACGGGCCCGCCGTCGTCGCCCAGCAGCACTTCGTGGCGGCGACGCTGCTCGCGATAGAAGTCCTCCATGCGGAGGGTCGCGTGATCGCCGGCCCAGGCCGCGAACGCCTCATCGGGGACGATGAACTGGTTCGAATCGACGAACGCCGCGCCGGCCTCCTGCAGCCGCGGTCGACTGCTCGGGTCGTTCGGACGGGCGCAGACCACCCGCTCGCCCGCCTGCGTGAGCGCCCGCACCACCGAGGGGATCGACTCGGCCTCGCGATGGTGCTCCACCTGGAAGCCCGCCTCCCGCAGGTCGCGCACCGCACATCGCAGGCCGACCAGCACGAGGTGCGCGCGGCGCCGATGCAGGCGACGGCGCGAGAGCCGACCGAGCGATTCGACCACGACCACGCGGTCGGCCCCCTCGAGCGCGGGGTTGTCGCGCATGAGTTGGTCGCCGAGGATCAGCGCGATGTGGTCCATGCCGGAGCTACGGACCGACGACGGGCGCGGATCGCGCGCCCACCCGGTGCCCGGCGGTGGCCATCGGCAGCCCGCGTTCCGCGTCGCGGCCGAACGTGGTTCACGGATGGATACGCCTCGTACGCGAATGGTCCCGCAGCGTCTACGCTGCGGCGATGTCGTTGCCCCGTGCCCCGTGGCGCCTCTTCCTGGCCCCGTTCCGAGTGGCGAACTACCGGACCGTCCTCCGGAGCTTCCGCACGTTCGAGCACAGTGGGCTGGTCCTCTGGCGCTACGTCTCCAACCGTGGGGAGTACCCGTACCGCGTCGGACTCCGAACGCCCACCGGTCCGATCGCGATCGAGCTTCCGACCTATCACGACCTGCGAACCGCGAACGAGGTCTTCAACCGTCGTGACTACGCGGCCGACGAGGTCGCGAACGTCGTCGTCGACCTCGGAGCCAACATCGGCATCAGTGCGCTGTACTTCCTGACCCGCGATCCCTCGTGCCGCGTCTGGTGCTTCGAGCCCTCGCCGATCAATCTCCCCCGACTCCGCGACGCGCTGGCCGGGTACGGCGACCGTGTCGTGATCGACCCCCGCGCCGTGTCGGACCGAGACGGCAAGGCATCCTTCAACGCCGAGCCGATCGGCCGTTACAGCGGGCTCCTGAACGAGGAGTACACCGAGCCGGTCGTCAACGTCATCGAGGTCGAAACGGTCGACATCAACGCGGTCCTGCGCACCATTCTCGAGACCGAGCGGCAGATCGACGTCCTCAAGATCGACACCGAAGGTTCCGAGGCGTCCATCATCGAGGCCATCGCGCCGAGCCTCCTTTCCCGGATCAGGGAGATCTACGTCGAGATCGACCCGACCCACTCGTTCGACCTGGGGCCCCACTGGACCGCCAGCCGAACCGCAGGGGTCACGAGGCTACGCAACCTCCAGACCCCCAGCTCGAAGCTCGAGGCATCCTGAGCACCTGAGACGACCAGGAGGCGGCTCGTCGCTCGGAGCGAGTCGGGCTCCGCGACCTGGTGCCCAGCGGTAGCCATCGGTTGCCCGCGCGGCCGGCAAGGCTCACCTAGGGTCGCGGACATGGCAACGGTCAAGAAGTGGATCGCCGCGTCGCCTGACGACGTATGGGCAGTACTGGCGGATGCGCGCAGCTACGCGTTCTGGGTGGTCGGGTCGCACGACGTCCCGAAGTTCGACGCGACCTGGCCGGCGATCGGATCGACGTTCCACCACGTGCAGGGCCACGGGCCGTTCAAGCTCAGCGACACCACGACCGTGGTCGAGTGCCAGCCGGGTCGACGGCTCCTGCTGGAGGTGCGCATCCGCCCCTTCCTCACCGGCCCCGTCGAGCTCGTGCTCGAACCCGACGGCGAAGGCACCTGCGTCTCGCTCACCGAACGCGCCGAGGGTGGCCTCGGCGGGTTCTTCCCGGGCTTCGTGACCGGCCCGCCGATCGCGGTGCGCAACGCCGCGGCCCTGCGTCGCCTGGCCGGCATGGCCTGGGCCCGCGCCGCAGCCCTCGGGCAGGCACCCGACGACGCCGGTGGCCCGAGGGGACAACGAGGATGACGCCCGCCCAGAAGCAGGCATCGTCCTCGGATCCGCACGGAGCGCCGCAGGCCACGACCGGCGAACTCCCGGCGATCCTGGGTGGCTGGCGCTCGCCGCCGGCCAAGTTCCTCGCGCACCTCGCCGCCCTGCCCATCAGGGCGGTCGCGACCACGCGGACCGTGGCCGTCGCCGACCCCGACGAGCTGCACCCGGGCGACGCCCCGGGCGTGGGCGACAAGCTCCTCCTGATCTTCGACGGAGGCTGCGGCATCTGCCTCCACGCGCGGGACGTGTTCGCCGTACTCGATCGCCGTCATCGACTCACCTTCGACCGCATCGCCCGTCACGACGGCGGCCTGCTCGCCGACCTCACCGAGGAGCAGCGTTACGGCTCCTGGCACGTGATCCACCCCGACGGTCGGGCCGAACACGGAAGCGACGGCGTGGCCGCGGCCGTCGGTGCACTCCCCGGCGGGCGCTGGATGGAGCGCGCCATCCGGCGCTGGCCCGGCCCCCCGGACAAGGGCTATCGGTGGTTTGCCGACAACCGCGGCTGGATCAGTCGCGGGAGCGGACTGATCAAGCACCCGCAGCGCGACCCCCGCGAACAGCCGGCGAACCCCCGCCACGACGAGGTCGTCGACGACTGAGCCGGGCTCGACCGCAGACGCCCCGGCGGAGAATCGCTACCCGCGGTGACTCGGTCGCGTGCGCGACCGCTCCCCGGTGCCTCCTGCCCGGGCGCGACCTGCGGAGCGTATCCCCTGCCCGCGGGTGACCCGAACCTGCGTTCGGCCCCCGTCGGTCCATCGGTAGACCAAGAGAGGTGCTCGTCGCTCCGAAGCTCCGCCGTCTGTCGTACGCCGACAGCACCGCCTTGCTCGCGCGCGGTCCGCGACCGACCATCGTCGTGTGCGTGCCCACCGTCGACGAGGCCGCGACGATCGGCAGCATCTGCGCCGCGCTCGTGGGTCTCCGGGATCGCGGCGCCATCGACCGGGTGCTCGTGCTCGACCAGTCGACCGAGGACACCGCCGCCATCGCCGAGCGCGCCGGGGCCGAGGTCATCCGTCAGGACGCCCTGGTACCCGAGGCCGGGGCGGTCCGCGGCAAGGGCGACGCGATGTGGCGCGCCCTCGACGCCGTCGAGGAGGACGTGACCGTGTTCGTCGACGGCGACACCATCGACTTTCAGCCGCACATGGCCGCCGACCTGGCTGCCGCCGTCGCGCTCGACGGGTTCTCCTTCACGAAGGCCACCTATCGCCGCCCGTTCGCCCTGGGCGACACGACCCTGCCGACCGGCGGTGGGCGCGTGACCGAACTGACCGCCAAACCCCTGCTCGCCGCACTCCATCCGGCGCTGCGCGCCTTCGATCAGCCGCTCGCCGGCGAGATTGCCGCGCGGACCGATCTCCTGCGAGCCCTGCCCTTCGCGATGGGCTACGCCGTCGATGTCGCGCTATTGATCGATACCTGGCAGGCGGTCGGACTCGACGCGATGGCCCAGGTCGAGACCGGCATCCGCCGGAACCGGCACCGCCCGCTCGAGCAACTGGCGCCGATGGCCGACGAGGTCGCCGGGGCGATCCTGCACCGCGCCGGCGTCGCGGCCCCGGGGATGACGGTCCCGTTCGACCGTGCCCCCATGCGCGACCGCGCCGACCTCCAGCAGGCCGCATGAGCGCGCTGCACCTCACCTTCGACGACGGACCCCATCCCGAGCTCACGCCGAGGATCCTCGAGACGCTCGCGTCCTCCGAGGCGACGGCGACGTTCTTCGTGCTCGGCGCGCGCGTGCGCGAGCATCCGCAGCTCGTCGACCAGATCCTCGAGGCAGGCCACCGCGTCGAACTGCACGGCGATGAGCACCTCGACCACCGTCACGCCTCCGCGGGCGCGCTGGCGCGGGATACCGGTCGCGCGATCCGCACGCTCACCGACCAGGGCATCCGCCTCGGGTGGTGGCGCCTGCCGTGGGGCCGGCCCGGCCCGAGCACCGAGGCGCTCGTCAAGCGGACGGCGCTGCGCGTGATCGGCTGGGATGCCGACACCCACGACTGGCGAGGCGACGGCTGGGACCAGCAGCCCGAGACCGTGCGCGACACGGCTCGCAGCGGCGGCGTCGTGTTGCTGCACGACGGTTTCGGCCCCGGCGCGACCCGTTCGGACGGCGCGAACACCGTGGAGATCGTCGAGCGGCTGCTCGCCGGCGCGGCGTCGCACGGCACGCCCGTGCGCGCGCTGCCCCCGGTGGAGTCGCTCGGCACGCTCGAGGCCCTGCCCGGTGCGGGCGACACCGGTCGCGCGTTTCGGATCAGCCCGGCCCCGCTGCCTGAACCCCTGGAGTGCGCTGCATGACCACGATGCCCCTCCCTACCGGCGACGCCGAGACGACCCTCGCCACCTGGGCCACGATCCGCGAACGCGGGTGGCTGAGCGCTGCGACGCTGCGCGGCCGCGGCGAGGAGCTGCAGGCCGTGCGCGAGGTCGCCTCCGAGGACATCGCCCTCGGACGGATCTTCGACGGTCACCGCAACGCGCTCGAGCGGCTGCTCGCGCACCGAGCGGCCGACGTCGACCACGACCTGCGCCTGTCGATCACCGCCGGCGATCTCGCCCTCGGCGTGTGGGGAGCCGACCCCGGCCCCGACGACGGACCGCCTGCCGTCCTGTCCGACGGCCCGGACGGACCCCGCGTCGACGGCGTGAAGACCTTCTGCTCGGGCTCGGGCCTCGTGGACCAGGCCATCGTGCTCGTCCGCCGCAGCCCGACGTCCCCACCGATCCTGCCGGTCCTGGTCGACCTCACCGACGAGAGCACCGTGACCATCGACCGCTCGTGGTTCAAGACCGACGCCGTGCGGGAGAGCCGCAGCGACCGGGTCGTGTTCGACGGTGCGCGCGTGCTCGCCGTCCTCGGCAAGGAGGGCACGCTCAGCGAGGATCCGTGGATCAGCGGCGACGCCCTGCGCAGTACCGCCGTCTGGGCCGGCGGCGCCGACGCCGTGCTCGCGCGGCTGCTGCACCACGCCGTGGCGCGCCCGGGCGATGCCGCCGACGAGGAGCGGCTCGGCCGTGCCAGCGCGATCCTCGCGACCATCGACGTGTGGCTCGCAGCCGGACTCGCAGCCGTGGAGGCCGCGCACGAGGGCGGGCCCTCGCCGGCGCCGACCATCGCCGCGATGCGACTGGAACTCTCGAACCGCATCCGAGAGCTCCTGGCGCTCGCCGCCGAGCTCGGGGGTTCGCGGGCGCTCGTCGCCGACGGAAAGCTCGCCGCCGCCCGCGCCGGTCTCGACGTGCTCCTGCTCCAGCATCGTCTCGGGCCCGTCGCCGCGCGCCGCGGCCGAGCGGCTGCGGCCGAGGCCGCAGCCGACGCGGCCGGAGTGCAGCTGCCATGACCGATCCGGAACTCCTCGAGCTCTACGAGCGCCGGTTCTCGACCGATCCGGACCCGTGGGGGTTCGAGACCAGCCCGTACGAGCAAGCCAAGCGCGCCGCGACCGTCGAGGCCTGTGAGCCGCGCACGCGCCGTCGCCGCACCCTCGAGCTCGGCGCCGCCAACGGCGTCCTGGCCGAGGACCTCGCCGCCTTCAGCGACGAGATCTTCGCGATCGAGGCGGTGGAGGCAGCGGCGACCCTCGCGCGCGACCGCCTCGCCGGCCTGCCCGGTGCCCACGTCGTCCACGGGCTGATCCCGGGCGACGTGCCCGCCGGTCCGTACGACCTCGTCGTCGCGTCGGAGATCCTCTACTACCTCGACCAGCCCAGCTACACGCAGACACTGGCCGCTCTGCCGAGCTGGCTCGGCGAGGGTGGGCGGCTCGTGGCGGTGCACTGGCGCCCCGCCGGGCCCGAGCGCCCGCGCACCGCACAGGACGTCCACGACGACCTGCGTTCCCTCGCCGCGCTCGTCCCGGTCGCGGCCCACGCGACCGACGACTACCTGCTCGACATCCTCGAGCGTCCGTGATCCCAGCGACGGCCCGCGGGCGCGCGACCTGGATCGTGCTGCCCGCCAGGGACGAGCGGGACCACATCGTCGACGCCCTCCGCGGGATCGAGCAGGCGGCCGCGACCGCGCCGGGGCCGGTACACGTCGTCGTCGTGGACGACGGCTCCACCGATGAGACCGCAGCGCTCGCCGCGAAGGCGCTTGCGTGCTGGCCCGGCCGCCACGTCGTGCTCGACGGGCCGGCCGAAGGCGTCGGTTGGGCGCGCCGATTCGGCATCGAGCACGCGCTGGCCGCCATCGGCGACGAGGAGGCGCTCGTCGCCACCACCGACGCCGACAGCCGCGT
>JAURVW010000027.1 GCA_030655275.1 Solirubrobacteraceae bacterium | reverse complement strand
AGATTGGAAATTTCAGAGTGAATTAACACTTCAATGGAAAGGTAATCCCAAAACTGCATTAGTTTCGAAGAGATCAAGGTCGCGATGAGCTCCGTCCTCCGAGACCACGCCGCTGTACGTTTGCCAATTTGGGCCTCTGTCTTTTTAACGCTGATCTGTATCGCGATTGGTGGCCTATCAGGCTGGCGGGAGTGGTCCACAAGGGACACTGAGCTAAAAAGCACAGAAATCGAATTGGCGAACCTTGCGCGGTCGCTCGTGCAACAAGCGGACGACACATTCGAACTCGCCGACAATGCGATCACTGATCTTGTCCATAGGATGGAAGCCGATGGCAATGGGCCTGCTGCCCTAACGCGGCTTCGAACATATATCGATCTTCGCAAACTCAGCCTAGGTCGTATACGCGGGCTATTCGTATACGATGAGGCAGGACGTTGGCTTGCCACGACCGAAGCCGTGAGCCTAAACAATTTTAACAACAGCGACCGCGATTATTTCCGGCATCACGCTCAATCCGTCGACCACGGAATGCTGGTCGGTCGGCCGATCAAAAGCCGTTCCGGCGGCCAGTGGATAATTACTGTCTCGAAACGATTTAACAATTCAGACGGTAAGTTTGCGGGCGTTGTCTTGGCCACTATCGACGTTGCGTACTTTGCGCAATCGTTCGGAAAATTCAACACCGGTAAGAAGGGCTCGATCTCTTTGCTAAATGCCGATGGCATCATGCTGGCACGAAGCCCCGATTACGAAACTTACGTCGGGCGCGATCTATCTTCTACGACCCTCTTCGACGAAAAACTCAAACGCTCATCTTCGGACGCCTATTATTTCAAATCGCCCCTAGATGGGGTTCAACGGTTGAGCGCCTACCAATCGAGTGATCAGTATCCCCTCGTGATCTTGGCCACCAGATCGCAAGATGAGGTTCTTGCTTCTTGGCGTAGGGATGCGGCCATTCGAACGACATTCGTCGTCGTACTGCTGATGATCATTGCCGTGATCGGCCTTTTCTTCATTCGACAATTGCAATCACGTCAACGTATGGCTGCTGAACTCGAAGCCAAAGAGGCAGATTTCCGTTTACTTGCCGAAGAGTCCAGCGACATGGTGACTCGCATTGGGATGGATGAACGTATTCGATATGTTTCGCCGTCATCGAGCCGAGTGGTGGGTTGGTCACCTGAACAGCTAATGGGGAAATGGGCGCT
>JAURVW010000868.1 GCA_030655275.1 Solirubrobacteraceae bacterium | reverse complement strand
ATGGCAGGGTTTTTGTCAATGACAACTCCCTGCTCAAGTCGAGGTCGGCCTCCCAGAATAGATCCTTGGCTCGCGTCATGAAGCGAAGGCCGCTCTGCGTCCGGGACGAGTCGATGCCGTGATCGGGAGCGAAACCGTCCGGATAGAACCACATGGAATTGTCTCTAGAGTTGTAATCCTGATCGTAAGTCTTCCATCGGTCTTGCCGCGTCTTGAAATTCTCATCGATCAACTTCAGGACACCAATCTTCGCTTCGTATTTGGCGAGCAACTCACGTGGAATGTCGGCGAACGTCCTGAACGTATCCGCATATTTGTAAATTGATCCGAATGGATCGAACTCTTCGCCCAGTTCGTGCGCTTCATGCTTGCCGCATTGCGCGTCGGGTCGGAGCTTCACGTAGTAGTCAAAGCTAATATCGATCAACGTATATCCATCCGCGCGAAGATCGGCATACTTGTCAGGAAATTCGTCGATGTGCCTGACCCAGTAAACCGACTGGATGCGACAACCCTCCGGCGTGTCTCCCGTGGAGAAATGGTCGATATGCCTGTTCTTCTCGGAAAAACCCGCCTTCACGAGCTGCGACCAGCTCTGCTGGTATCCTTCCTGATAGACCGGATAGATCGGATCCGCTGCACCGAGACCTGTATCGAAGAAAAGGTACTTGAACTGGGCCCGGGACCGTCCGGAGTTCTGCTCGAAGAGGGTGAGAAAATCGTAGACGGAGCCCGGTCTTAGCGCTGCTTGATTGCTTTCGGTGATGATCTCCTGCCACCGATGGCGAACCGTCGACAGAGGGTAGCCATCTGCGAAAGCGTAGACAAACGCCACGATGCCTATGAGCGCAACGCCGGTGAGCATCTTCATCGAACGCGCGATTGTCATGACCAGGTTATCCTGAACGAAGATTTCTTACCGTCAGACGATCATCGCGACGACCGCGCTCGGATACAAGATCCGGCCGCAAGGAATCTAACGAATACAGATATGATCGATCTGAGTTTTGCTGCACTATCAAGCTGGCGACATCGTCAGCAACACCTTCAACTTCGGACGTCCACTAGTCTGCGTAAAGGTGGTCGCGAACGGTTGTGGAAGCCGCGCGTAAAGCACAGCTC
>JAURVW010001462.1 GCA_030655275.1 Solirubrobacteraceae bacterium | reverse complement strand
TCGCCGGGGCGCAGCACCGGGGCGGCGACGGCCTGGGAGCGGGTCGCGGCGGGAGCGACCAGGAGGGTCTGACCGCCGGCCGCGGCAGCCTTCACGAACGTGGAGGCGAGCGCGCCCTTGGGGCCGGTCAGCGTGAGCGGGAGCTCGGTGCGCAGCCCGGTCGTCTTGGAGACGGCGGGCGCCGGCGTGGACGCGGGCTTCTTCGTCGATGTCGTCGAGTCAGCGGCCTTGGCCTTCTTGCCCTTCGCCGTCGACTTCGTCCTGGCCTGCACGGCATCCCGATCCGGGGCCGAGACGCCGATCACCGGCGCGGCCGGGGCGTCGGCCGAGACGGGCATGCCGAGCATCGCCTCGATCGGCGTCACGAGCCCGATGAGGTTGTCGTACTGGCCGATGCCGTAGGCGACGGCACCGATGATGCCGTAGGTGCCGTCGGCGCGGGGGCAGCGAACCGGTGAGCCGGAGTAGCCCGCGGCGATGCCGCCGTTCTCCACGACGGGCCCCGAGTAACGCATCGCGATGGTCGCGTCGGTCGGCTTCGGGCCGCCCTCGACGCTGATCACGGTGGCGTCGAACGTGACCGGGTCGATGCCAGAGACGACCGTCGAGCCGAAGCACTGCATGCCCGGCTGCACCTCGGCGAGCGGCATGATCGGATCGCCTGCAGCGGCGGCATCGGACGCCCCGGAGGCAAGGGCGAGCGTGAGGGCCGCGAGGGCGGCACCGTGAGAGGAGCGGCGCATGGCCGCCCACGGTACCTCCCCTGGTCCACCCACCCTGCAAGGCGGCGCGCTCGCCTACGGTCCGTCGCGGATGCCGGCCGGAGGTGGGTGCGGCGCGCGCGTGGGGAAGTGAAGGGTGCGGGGACCATCGGTGCCGTCCGACCCCATCAGGGGCTAGGGTTTTCGCCGCATGTCAGTCGCCATCGTCTCGGACTCCACGCACTACCTTCCGGCCGAGGCGCTCGCCGGCCACGAGCTGCACACGGTCCCACTGTGGCTCGTCGAGGACGGCCGTGCGACGCGCGAGGACCTCATCGGCGACTGGACCGAGCTCTACCGCGCCCTCCGAGCCGGGGAGCGGTCGCTGTCGACCTCGCAGCCGTCGGTCGGTGAGTTCCTCGAGCTCTACGAGCCGCTGCTCGCGGCCGGGCGCGACATCGTGTCGGTCCACCTCACGCAGGGGATGTCCGGCACCGTCGAGACGGCGCGGCAGGCCCGTGAAGAGGCCATCGGCAAGTACCCCGATCGCACGATCGAGATCGTCGACAGCGGCTCGACGGCCGGCGGGCTCGCCCTCGTGGTGGTCGCGGCGATCCGTGCGGCCGAGGCCGGCGGCGACGCGGCGGCCGTGGTGGCCGCGGCGACCGAGACGGCGAACACGATGCAGATCCGCTTCGGCCTCGACACCCTCGAGTACCTGCGGCGCGGTGGCCGCGTCGGCCGCGCCCAGGGCCTGCTCGGCAGCACTCTGCAGATCCGACCGATCCTCAAGCTCGACGGCGGCGCCGGCTCGGTGAACGAGACGGTCGAGAAGATCCGCACGAGTTCGAAGATGCGCCTTCGCCTCCTGAAGTTCATGGAGGAGTTCGCGGAGCAGGGCCACGACAGCTGGGCCGTGATGCACATCATGGTGCCCGACGTGGTCGAGGAATTCCTCGAGGCCGGTCGCAAGGTGTTCGGCACCGATCCGGTCTTCATCTGCGAGGCCGGCCCGGTCGTCGGCGCGCACACCGGGCCCGGGATGATCGGCATCGGCGCGGCGTCGTCGACGCTCGTCGGCTCCGGATCCTTCGGGCGCTGAGCCGGGGCTGAGCGCCCGCCTCGGCGGTCCCGACGCCCGCCGCCACGGCCCGATGCGGGTCGGCGGCGACCCTGACCGGGCCGAGCCGGGGAGCGGACGACTCGCGCCGCCCCGACGCGTGCGAGACTGGCGCCGTGGAACGGCCCGTCATCGCCCCCGTGATCAAGAGCTCGACGATCGCGCGGGTCATCGTGGTCGTGGTGCTGACCCTCGCGCTCTTCGCGGTGCTGTGGCAGCTCCGTGGCCCGATCATCTGGGTCCTGATCGCGGCGCTCATCGCGACGGCCCTCTCGCGACCGATCGATCGCCTGGCCAAGCGCCTCCCGCGCGCGATCGCGATCACGGTCGTCTACCTGGGGCTCGTGCTCATCCCGGTCGGCCTCCTGCTGCTGGCGGTCCCGCCGCTCGTCGGCGAGGCCCAGAAGCTGATCGAGTCGCTGCCGGGCCTGATCCAGGATCTCCAGGACGCGATGCAGAAGAACGCGCAGCTCGCGAAGATCCTCGACGACTTCGATCCGCTCGACGCCCTCAAGCAGCAGGCATCGTCGATCCCGAGCCGCATCACCGATGTCGCCGGGATCATCGGGTCGATCGGCCTCGGCGCGCTCAATTCGATCGTCGCCGCGATCACGATCCTGATCCTCAGCGTGTTCTTCGCGTCGTCGGGCGGCAAGTCGATCCGGCGGGGCATCGACCTCTACGGCGGCGACCGCGCGCCCCTCTTCCACCAGGTCGCCGAGCGCACGAGCAAGGCCATCGCGGCCTACTTCGCCGGCACGCTGCTGATCGCCGTCGTCGCCGGCATCGCCTCGTACACGGTGATGTCGATCCTGGGCATCCCCTACGCCGTCGCGCTCGCCGTGCTCTGCGGCACCGCGTCGCTGATCCCGATGTTCGGCGCGACCATCGCGGCGGTCTTCGTCGGCATCATCGCGGCGCTCACCACGTCGCTGTCGGTCGTCCTGGCCTGGGTCGTGTGGCAGGTGATCTACCAGCAGGTCGAGAACAACCTCGTCCAGCCGCAGATCCAGAAGCGCACCGTGAAGGTGCCGCCGGTCGCCACCGTCGTCGGCGTGCTCTTCGGCAGCAGCCTGCTCGGTGTGCTCGGCGCCATCGTCGCCATCCCGGCCATCGCGGCGGCCATCGCCGTCGGCGAGGAGTGGTCGGCCTGGAAGCGCGGCGCCGCCGCCGTCGAGGGCGGCCACGACTACGAGCAGGCCACGAAGGCCCGAGCCGCGCTCAAGGCGATCGACGAAGCCTGAGAGCCGGCCGGCCGCCCCCGGGCCGCTGCGTAGGTTCTCGACGCCTAGGCAACCACAACCTGCACAGCACGACTTGCCAACCGGCGCCGCCCGGGCCTCTGCGCAGGTTCTCGACGCCTGAAAAACCACAACCTGCACAGCACGCCCTCGGAGAACAGCTGCTCGTCGCGGATGCTGCCCCGTCGCACGGGCAGGGCGCGGGGTCTCGGGCTAAGGCGGCTCGAAACGCAGAACGCCGCCGTCCCGATGGGACGACGGCGTTCTGAAACTCGTTGCGGCTCGGTGACCGCGGGTCGAGGGCGGCGCGTGCGCTCGCCCTCGGGGGTCGCTACCGCGACAGGAGCCCGCCGAGGGCGACGATGCCGCCTCCGAGCAGAAAGCCCGCTGCGGCGGCGGCGCCGGCGAACTGCTGGGGGCGACGGCGCACGTGGCGGCGCCAGTCGGTGGCCTGCGAGACGCCGACGGAGAGTTCGGTGACGGACTTCGCCAGGTCTTGACGGTGGCTCTCGATGGAGGCGCGGATCTCGTCGGGGGTGCGCTGCGCGGTCATGCAGTCCTCCTGGCTTCGGTAACGGCTTCCTTGGTGAGCTTCGCTTCGGCGATCGCCTGCGTGGGCACCGGCGGGGCGCCCTTCTTCAGGAGCCGGAGCGCGACGTACCCGGCGATCGCCGCAAGGATCACGTACAGGACGCCCGCGAGCAGGAAGCCGAGGAAGATGCCTCCGCCGACGAGCTCCCAGATGCCCCACGCGATCGCGTTGGTGAAGAGGATGAAGGCGAAGAACAGGAACGCGCCGGCGGCCGCTCCCACCCCCGCCCCGATGCCGAGGTTCTTGACCTTGCCGCCGACCTCGGCCTTGGCCAGGGCGATCTCCTCCGACACGAGCGCCGAAACGCTCGTGGAGATGTTCTGGAGCGCCTGGGCGACGTGGGGTTCGTTCTCAGCGGACAATGCGACGCACCACCATGGCAAGGGCGAAACCGATGGCGAACGCGCCACCGATGAGAGCTTCGGGGCGATCTTGCGCGAGGCGCTCGATCTGCGCGACGACGTCGCCGCCGGTCGCGTCGGCGGGCGCGCCGGGCGGCGGAAGCTCCGGGTCGACTGCAGGTGCCGTCGGCTCGCCGACGGCGTCGAAGGACCCTGTCGGCTGCTCGTCGTCTGGAGTCTTGGATGAGGGCTCGGTCACGAGGGTTTCTCTCCTGAGGAGGGTCGGCTACGCCGGGCACGGGCGCCGCGCTGCCCGTCATTAGAGCAGACGGAGCACCGGCAACCCGAGCCGTCAGCGGGCGAACCCGGACCGCTGCCCGGTCAACGCCCACCGGGGTCGTCCGTGCGGCGGCCCGGGTGCTCGTCTCAGCCCCTGGGACCGCCGCTCGACGGGGCCCCCGGCTCAGCCGCGGAGGCCGTCCCCCACGGGGCGTTCGTACACGTCGGGTCGCCGCAGGTCGAGCACCGGCAGGGCGTCGCGGGAGACGTCGACGAGCCCGCGGTCGAGATGGGCCATCACGATCTCCGGGCGGTCCTCCGCGGCACGCGCCAGCACGCGGCCCCACGGATCGACGATCAGCGACCCTCCACCCGAACGCGAGCCGTCGGGATGCTCGCCGCACTGGTTCGCGGCGACGACGAACGTCCCGAGCTCGATCGCCCGCGCCCGCACGAGGACCTCCCAGTGGTCGCGCGTCGTGCGCTCGGTGAAGGCGGACGGCAACGTGATCACGTTCGCGCCGCCCGTCACGAGTGCGCGGAAGAGGTCCGGAAAGCGCAGGTCGAAGCAGATCGCCAGCCCCGCGGTGAACGACGGGTCGCCTCCGAGCCTGGAGACGACGGGCTCGCGGCCGTGCCGCTCGGCGTCCGACTCGCGGTACCGGCGCCCGGAGACATCGGCGTCGAAGAGATGGACCTTCCGGTAGGCGGCGACCAGCTGACCGTCGGGCGTGAAGTGCAGCGACGTGTTGTGCAGTCGCGTGTCGGCCCCCTCGGGCGCCGCGACCGTGCCGGCTGCCCGCGCGCCACCGTCGACCAGCCGCAGCCCGCCCGAGCCGTGGCCGCCGGCCCGCTCGCTGATCGATCCGGCGATGAGGTCGATCCGGAGTTCCTTCGCGAGGGCGCCGAGCTGCTCCACCACGGGGCCGCCCAGCACCTGCGCCGCCGCCCCGAGCTCGTCGGCGCCGCCGATCGCGAGCCACTTCTCCGGCAGCACGACGAACGTCGCACCCCGGTCGGCGGCCTCCCGCACGGCCGCGACCCCCGCGGCGAGATTGCGCTCCGGATCGGCGCCTGCGCTCAGCTGTACGGCTGCGGCCAACATGGCACCGACGCTAGCGCGGCCGCCCCGACGCGCCGTCGCCGCCGACTCCCGGCCGACCCAGGAGAGCCACCGCCCCGAGCGTTCGACCCCGGCCGCCCCACCGTCTAGGTTCCGGGCCATGAGCGACTTCTCGGCCGACCTGGCCGCCGCCTACGCGACGGACCTCCCCGCCATCGACCTCGGCCGGGCCGTCCACGAGGGCGCGGTCGACGGGAGCGTCGCGATCAAGCTGCCGCTGCGCATGGTCAACCGCCACGGCCTCATCGCGGGCGCGACGGGCACCGGCAAGACGAAGACGCTCCAGGGCATCGTCGAACAGCTCTCGACCGCCGGCGTGCCGTGCGTCGTCGCCGACGTGAAGGGCGACCTCTCCGGCCTCCACGACCCCGGCGCCGCCGACGGCCCCGCGCCCGCCCGCATGGCCGACCTCGGCCTGCCGTTCACCCCGACCGCCTACCCGACCGAGTTCTTCGCGCTCGGTGGCATCGGCAACGGCATCCCGATCCGGGCGACCCTCTCCGACTTCGGCCCGCAGCTCCTCGGCAAGATCCTGGGGGCCAACGAAACGCAGGAGCAGAGCCTCCAGCTCGTCTTCCACTACGCCGACACGAAGGGCCTCCCGCTCCTGGATCTCAGCGACCTGCGCGCGCTGCTCACCTTCCTGGACTCGGCCGACGGCAAGGCCGAACTCGCCGGGATCGGCGGCCTCTCCGGCGCGACCGTCGGCGTGCTGTTGCGCTCGCTCGTCGGCCTCGCGATGGGCGGCGGCACCGAGTTCTTCGGCGAGCCGCAGCTCGACGTCGCCGATCTCATGCGTCGGGCGCCCGACGGCCGCGGGATCATCTCGTGCCTCGAGCTGCCTGCGGTGCAGGACAGGCCGACCCTCTTCTCGACCGCCCTCATGTGGCTCCTCGCCGAGCTCTTCGAGGCGCTCCCCGAGGTCGGCGACCTCGACCAGCCCAAGCTCGTGTTCTTCTTCGACGAGGCCCATCTCCTCTTCAAGGGCGCGACGCCGGCCTTCGTCGACTCCGTCGTGCAGACCGTCCGCCTGATCCGCTCGAAGGGCGTCGGCGTCTTCTTCATCACGCAGACGCCGAAGGACATCCCGGGCGAGGTGCTCGGCCAGCTCGGCAACCGCGTCCAGCACGCCCTGCGCGTCTTCACCCCGGACGACGAGGCCTCGCTCCGGTCGACGGTCAAGACCTACCCCAAGAGCGACTTCTACGACGTGGCCGAGCTGCTCGTCTCCGTCGGCACCGGCGAGGCGGCGATCACGCTCCTCTCCGCGAAGGGCACGCCGACGCCCGTCGTGCACGCCCGGCTCCCCGCCCCGTCCTCGCGCATGGCGCCCACCGACGACGTCGCTGCCGCGTCCGCCGCGTCCCCGCTCTTCGCGAAGTACGGCACGCGTGTCGACGCGCAGAGCGCCCGCGAGCTCCTCGCTTCGCGCATGGAAGAGGCCCAGGCCCTCGACGCCGCCGAGGCCGCGCAGAAGGCCGAGGCACGCAAGGAGAAGGTCGACGGCGCCGCCGCGCCCAAGGCGCCCGCGCCCCCGAAGGCCGCCCCCGCACCAGCCCCGAAGAAGCAGCACAAGGAGGCGGCGGGCGCCGTCGCCGGCGGCGCCGCCGTGGTCGGCACCTTCCTCAAGTCGCGCGAGGGGCGCGCGCTCATCCGCGACGTCGGCCGAGGCGTCTTCGGGATGCTCAAGAAGAAGCGCTGACGCGCCGTCGGTTACCCCTGCGTAGCGACGGCGCGACCGCGACCCGCCTGCCCCGTTTAGAGTCCGGCTCGCTTGCCGTGAGCGCCCGCGTCTTCGCGCGGCCGCGTGAGGCCAGCGTCCCCTTCACCTCACGGAATCAGGAGCGTCTCATGGGCGTACTCGACGACAAGGTCGCGATCATCACCGGTTCGGCTCGCGGCATCGGCCGCGCGACCGCTGAACTGCTCGCCTCGCACGGTGCGAAGGTCGTCATCAACGACCTCGACGCCGACCTCGCGCAGCAGACCGCCTCCGAGATCGACGGCGAGACCGTCGTCTTCGGCGGCGACCTCACCAAGGGCGACGCCCCGGACCAGCTCATCAAGACGGCCGTCGATGCCTGGGGCAAGATCGACATCATCGTCAACAACGCCGGCTACACCCTCGACGGTGCCGTCCACAAGATGAGCGACGAGAACTGGCAGCGGATGCTCGACATCCACCTGACCGTCCCGTTCAAGGTGATCCGCGCCGCGGCCCCGTACTACCGCGACACCGCCAAGGCCGAGATGGCCGAGGGCAAGGAAGTCTTCCGCAAGATCATCAACGTCTCCTCGACGTCGGGTGTCTTCGGCAACGCCGCGCAGGCCAACTACGCCGCGGGCAAGGCCGGCGTCGTCGGTCTCACCAAGACCCTCGCCAAGGAGTGGGGCATGTTCAAGGTGAACGTCAACGCCGTCGCCTACGGCTTCGTCGAGACGCGCCTCACCGCCGCCAAGGGCTCCGAGGGCACCGTCGGCGCCGACGTCGGCGACGGCAAGTCCGTCGACCTCGGCATGAGCGACATCGTCCGCCAGGGCGCCACCATGATGACCCCGCTCGGCCGCGGCGCCACGCCGGAAGAGGCCGCCGGCGGCGTCTTCTTCCTCGCCTCGCCGTACTCGAACTTCGTGACCGGCCAGACGCTGCTCGTCTCGGGCGGCATGTTCGGTGGCATGACCGCGTAACACCGCATCCTGCCGGCGGGGCGGGGTGACCATCGTTCGGGCCCGGCGAAACATCCGTTTCTCGCCTGGCGGCGAGAAACGTACGTTTCGCCTCTGACTGCCCGCCCGACGGTCACCCCTCCCCGCCTCGGTGGAGTCGGCGCCAGCTCGTCTTGCGACCGACTTTGCCGGCCCGCTCCTCGGCTCCGTTCTCGCTTCGATGCGGGGGCGGGGCCGTTTGTGTTCTGGGCTGTTGCTTGGCTCCGCTGTCGCTTCAATGCGGGCCGTTCGTGGTTTAGGCGGCGGTGTTGAACGGGGTCTGGCAGGTGTTTGCTGTGCACGTGAGCGCGATGAGGGGTGGCTCGGGCTCGGGTTCGTTCCAGGTGGGGACGAGCTGGGTGGTGCCGCAGACCGCGCACCCGACCGGCCGTAGCTCGGGCAGGAGTCGGGGAAGCGCGGAGGCGGTGCGGCGGCCGGTCACTTCTTGGCCGGCGGATGGTCGCCGGTCAGGCGCTTCTGGGCGCGGCGGGCCAGCGGCGGTGCGATGACCTTGAGGATCTTCCAGGTCACGCGACCGAGGATCTTGAAGAACATGCGGGGGGCTCCTTCTGATGGGGCGAACCGCCTGCCGACTGGGGAAGCGTCGGGAGGCGGTTCGCCGGGACGGGTCGAGTGACTACTTGTCGCTCTTGAGGACGTCCTTGACCTTCTCGGTCACCGCGCCGGCGGCGTCCTTGAGCTTGTCGACGGCCTGCTCGGCCTGACCCTCGTGCTTGAGACGGTCATTGCCCGTCGCCTTGCCCGTGGTCTCCTTGAGCTTGCCCTTGATGTCCATGACGTTCCTCCTGTTGCGGTGGGTTCTGAACGTCAGACCGTCGGGAGGCGAAAAAGTTCTGTGCGAACCGTCCATTCGCCATTCCGGCGGCCCGGCGCGTGCCACCGCCGGAGCGGGCCGTCCCGTCTCAGCCCGCGACGATCCGGCGGACGGCTTCGACGAGGGCGGCCCGGTGCACCCGGGCGCGCTCCTCGCTGCGGGGCTCCAGGCCATCGGCGGCGAGGAGGCTGTCGGGGCTCATGAACCACGACTGGGCGAGGGCGTTGACGAACATAACCAGGTCGGAGGCCGGGAGGCCGTCGATCGCTCCTCCGCTTGAAGACAACGCCGCGACCTTCTTCGCATAGGCCTGCGTCTCGTTCGGTCCGGAGACCGGCCGCTCCAGCGGCAACCACATCGCCATCCGGACGACCGACGGGTGGGCCAGGTAGTAGTCGAAGATGCGGCCCATGTAGGCCGGGAGGTCGTCGGTGTCGAGCGGAACGGAGGCGGAGATGTCTTCGACGACATGCGTCATCGCGGCCTCGAAGAGCGCGTCCTTGCTCCCGTAGTACACGTAGATCGAGCGCTTGTTGGCCTCGGCGGCCTCGGCGATCCGGTCGATCCGTGCGCCGGCCAGACCGTGCGCGCCGAACTCCTCGATCGCCGCGGCAAGGATCCGCGCGCGCGTCGCTGCTGAGTCACGGGCCATGCTTCCCATCGTAGTAACTCAACGGTTAGTTCGGTTGGCGCGCAGGCGCCCGCGGCGGCGCCCCACACCCCGTACCGTAGACCGAACTAACCAGTTACTTCTCTTCGCGAGGACCACATGCAGCACCGCACCCTCGGCTCCCAAGGCCTCACCACCTCAGCGCTCGGCCTCGGCACGATGGGCTTCACGATGGCCTACGGCCAGGGCAGCACCGAGTCCGACTCGATCGCCACGATCCGCAGGGCCCACGAACTCGGCATCACCTTCTTCGACACGGCCGAGCTCTACGGCATGGGCACGGGCTCGAGCGAGCAGCTCGTGGGCAGGGCGCTCGCCCCCATCCGCGACGAGGTCGTCATCGCGACCAAGTTCGGCTTCGACATGGCCGCGGACCCGATCGGCAGCGCGTTCGACAGCCGACCGGAGCACATCCGCGAGGTCACCGA
>JAURVW010001449.1 GCA_030655275.1 Solirubrobacteraceae bacterium | reverse complement strand
GGATTTGGCGTGGATGGAGGAGTCGCTGCGAGTGGGCCGAGGTAGCAAATTTCATAAAGGAGGTCCGGTTTGCTAACATTTCTCTCCGGCGCGCCCGACGGCGCCTCGGAAATACCGCGCATGAGCACTCGCACCGCCTCCGTCCCCGCTGCTTCGACAGCGTCCGACCCCGCTGGCTCGCGGGCGATCGGGCCGCGAAACTCGCCGGCTCCCGGGGTGCGACGTGAGGCGCAACGCGCCCTGCTGGGCCGGCTCGCGGTCCGGGTGCTCTCGCTGTCGATCCTGATCGGCGTGTGGTGGCTCGTCGCCGCCCTCGACATCTGGCCCGACCTCTTCGTCCCGGATCCGTCGGCGGTCTGGCAACGACTCATCGAGTCCGAGACGATCCACGACGGCCAGAAGGGCCTCTCGGGTTACTACCTCCACGAGCACCTCTGGGCCTCGCTCGTGCGGATCGGCGCCGGCCTCTTCTGGGCAGTCCTCTTCGGCACCGCCCTCGGTCTGCTGCTGGCCACGAGCAAGCCGTTCCGCGTGGTCGTCGAGCCGTACGTGAACTTCGTGCGTGCCCTGCCGCCGCTGGCCTACTTCAGCCTCCTGATCATCTGGTTCGGCATCGAGAACACGTCGAAGATCTGGCTGCTCTTCCTCGCCGCGTTCCCGCCGATCGCGCTCTCGGTGCTGAGCGGCGTGCGCGGCATCCCCGAGCAGCGCCTCGACGCGATCCGCGCCCTCGGCGCCGGCCGGATCCAGGCGCTGCGCCACGTGATCCTGCCGTCGGTGCTGCCCGAGCTCTTCACCGGCATCCGCCTGGCGATCGGTTTCGCGTGGACGACGATCGTCGCCGCCGAGACGGTCGACGGCATCCCGGGCATCGGCGGCCTGGCGTGGTCGACGAAGAAGTTCCAGCAGACCGACACGGCCGTCCTCTGCATCATCGTGATCGGCATCGCCGCGATCCTGCTCGACCAGCTCGTGAAGGCCGTCGAGCGCCGCGCCGTCCCCTGGCGAGGGCGCGGCTGAGTCGGCGACTCCCCGTAGGGGTCACGCAGCGGCGCGCCGCTCGGCCGCAAGGACCCGATGACCGTCGCAGGCGAGGGGAGCACCGACGATCCCGCCGGCCTCCGTCGACCCAAACAAGACTTTTCCACCCAACTCACCTTCTTTAGGCGCTTCCCGGCGTCGTCCCCCCACCACCAGGAGCACCCACCCATGCAGTTCCGCTCATCCCGCCGCCTCGTCGCGGCGCTCGCCACGGTCGCCGTGGCCACCGGTCTCGCCGCCTGCGGCGACGACGGAGAGTCCACGGGCTCCGCCAGCGCCTCCGCCGGCGGCACGAAGGCCCCCGAAACGCTCACGATCGCGTACCAGGCGATCCCCAACAGCGACCTCGCCGTCAAGCACCTCGGCCTCCTCGAGAAGGCCCTGCCGAACACGAAGATCGAATGGAAGCTGTTCGACTCGGGCGGCACGGTGAACGAGGCGATCGCGGCGAAGTCCGTCGACATCGGTCTCGCCGGCTCGAGCCCCGTCTCGCGCGGTCTCTCCCAGCCGCTGGCCTACCAGGTGCCGTGGATCCACGACGTGATCGGCGCCGCCGAGGCCCTCGCCGTGAAGCCGGGCATCACCGACCTGAAGCAGCTCGAGGGCAAGAAGATCGCGACGCCGCTCGCGTCGACCGCCCACTACTCGCTGCTCGCGGCACTCAAGGACGCCGGCGTGGACCAGTCGAAGGTCGACATCATCGACGCCGAGCCCGACGACATCTTCGCGGCCTGGTCGCGCGGCGACATCGACGGCGCGTACGTGTGGAACCCGAACCTCGGCAAGATCGTCGCCGACGGCGGCAAGGTGCTCGTGAGCAGCGCCGACCTCGCGAAGAAGGGCAAGACGACCTACGACCTCGCCGTCGCCACCGACGCGTTCGCGAAGGACTACCCCGAGGCCCTCGAGACCTGGGTGAAGGCGCAGGACCAGGCCGTGAAGCTCTACCGCTCCGACGAGGACGCCTGGGCGACCGCCGTCGCCGCCGAGCTGAACCTGAAGCCCGAGGAGGTCAAGACGCAGGCGAAGGACCTGATCTTCCTCGACGCCTCGGAGCAGGCCGGAGCCGACTACCTCGGCGGCGGTCTCGCGACCAACCTGTTCGCGGCCGCGGAGTTCAACAAGGAGCTCGGCCAGATCCCGAGCGTCCGCACGGAGGCCGACTACGAGGCCGCCGTCAACGCCGGCCCGGCCACGGCCGTCGCGGGCCAGTAGTCATGGCTGCTCCGTCTGAGGCCACACCGCCGCAGGCGGGGCAGACCGCCGGGTCGGCCAGCGCCGCTCCGGCGACCGGCATCCCGGTCGCCGGGCCATCGCAGGGCCTGCGCACCGTCGTCGCGGGGGTCTCGCACGAGTACCGCGGCGGCGGGCGCACCACGCACGCGCTCGGTCCGATCGACCTCACGATCGAGCCGGGTGAGTTCGTGGTGATCGTCGGGCCGTCCGGCTGCGGCAAGAGCACGCTGCTCTCGCTCCTGGCCGGGTTCACGCAGCCGAGCACCGGAGAGGTCTCCGTCGACGGCGCCCGTATCACCGGGCCCGACCCTCGCCGGGGAATCGTGTTCCAGCAGCCGAACCTCTACCCCTGGTACTCCGTGCGCGAGAACGTCGCCCTCGGGCCGCGGCTGCGCGGCGCGAAGAAGGCCGAGCGCCAGCGGATCGCCGACGAGCACCTCGAGCTGGTCGGCCTCACCGACTTCGCCGACGCCAAGCCCTACGAGCTCTCCGGCGGGATGCAGCAGCGCACCCAGATCGCCCGCGTCCTGGCGAACGACCCGCAGCTCATGCTCCTCGACGAGCCCTTCGGCGCCCTCGATGCGATGACCCGCGAGCGCCTCCAGGACGAGCTCCACCGCATCTGGCGTGGCTCCGGCAAGAGCGCCGTCTTCATCACGCACTCCGTCGACGAAGCCGTCTACCTGGGGACGCGCGTGCTCGTGATGAGCCCGCGGCCCGGCCAGATCGTCTTCGACCGGCGACCGCCCTTCGGCGACGAGCCGCGCACCCTCGCCCTGCGCGGTACGCCGGAGTTCGCAGCGTTCGCCGCGGACGTCCGCGCCCACATCACCGGCTGAGCGGTCGTGGCATGGCCGTTGGCCGTTCCTTGGCCCTGGGTTCCGGGGTCGTGGGCGGTGGGTCTCCGGCCGCGCGAGGGGCTTGTCGCGACGACCTGATCGACCGATGCTGACCACCTCCATGCGGGGCCGTCGTGGCACCGTGATCCCATGGGTACCTTGCTGATCGCCGAGGAGCTGTTCCTCCTCACGCACGACGACGAGAGCGGAAAGGGCTCGGGCACGATGGGCCTCGACAACGGCTACGCCGGCGCCCTCCTGCTCGATCTCGCGGCCGCGGGCCTCATCGACGCCGACGACGAGCTCGTCCGCCCGGCGACGTATGCCGGCGGAACACCCCCGCATCCGCTCCTCGAGGACGCCCTTGCCGAACTGCGGGCGAGCAAGGAGCCACGCAAGGCCAAACACTGGGTCAACAAACTTCCGGGCGCGCTCAAGCCGATCGGAACCCGGGTCGGCGCGTCGCTCGTGGAGCGCGGGGTGCTCTCGGAGGAGCGGAGCAAGGTGCTCGGGCTCTTCCCCACGACGAAGTGGCCCGAAGTCGATCCG
>JAURVW010001448.1 GCA_030655275.1 Solirubrobacteraceae bacterium | reverse complement strand
GGGCACCGCGACAATTCCGGTCTCGGCTCTGGCCGGCACCAAGGTTGCCTTGCAGTCGATGCTGGACCTGTTCCAGATTTCCAGCGACGCCAATCGCCTGCCGACGGCGCCTTTCCAGTTTGCGATCGACGATATTGTGTGGGACAGCGGGACGGTCGTACCAACGCCGACGCCGACCCCAACGCCAACGCCAACGCCAACGCCAACGCCGACGCCGACCCCAACGCCAACGCCAACGCCGACGCCGACGCCAACGCCGACGCCGACGCCAACGCCAACGCCAACGCCAACGCCAACGCCGACGCCAACGCCGACGCCGATCTACAGCACCGCGCAAACCAGTGCCACGGCGCTGCAGTTCCGCGTCAACACGACCAGCTGGGCAGACGTCCATTACACCGTCAACGGGGCCGGGCAGCAGAACTTCCGCATGCGCCAGGATGGTGGCGTGAATACCTTTACCACCACGGGCCTGAAGGTTGGCGATGTGGTGCGCTACAACTTTACCTACTGGGACGTGGCAAAAAACTATGCAATTGACACTGCGCAGCAGTCGTACACAATGAAATAAGCCCGTTGCAGAGTGCAAGAACGGCCGCCGCAGTCAGGGCGGCCGTTTTTATGATATTCGCACTGGGTGTGGTCTCAAAGCAACTATGCGCCCCTTTTTTCCTGCACAAAATTTAACATTGCTTGTATCATCTTTCTGGCCGTAAATCCCATAAAAATCCTGAAAGCGGAGTCAAATTTTGAGCAATCCTTACAATGCACCTGCGGCCGACATGTCGGACGTGAATGACGGTAGCCGCACTTACGACCCGGTTGTTGTCGCCCTGAGCGGCCGCATCGGACGTCTGCGCTATCTCTCCTATACCTTCCTGACCAGCATGGCGGCGCTCCTCGCCATCGCGATCATTGGTGGCGTGGTATCGCTCATCAATCAGAAGCTGGGCATGGCCGTCATGTTCCTGTTGTATATCCCTGTCATCGTGCTGGGATTC
>JAURVW010001447.1 GCA_030655275.1 Solirubrobacteraceae bacterium | reverse complement strand
AGACCGACGAGCGGATCGTCGAGGGCATCCTCTCGATCGCCCGCGGCATGGACGTCAAGACGGTCGCCGAGTTCGTCGGCGACACCGACTGCCTGGGGGTGCTCAAGACGATGGGCGTCGACTTCGCCCAGGGCTTCTACCTCGGCCGCCCGACCCCGCTCGTCGAGCTCATCGCCGAGTTCCGCGCCGAGTCCGACGGCACCCAGCTCCGTCGAGCTTCCTGAGCGGCGCACCCGAGCGCGCTTACGTGTCCCCTCGGCCGGGGACGAAAAGACGAGTGAGCAGGTCTGCTCAAGGTCCAACCTCTGCGTCCGAATATGGGAGCAACCGAAGCGGACTCTCCCCCCTGGGCCCGTCTCACCACGTAGGAACACCCAGGGAGCACGCATGTACGAGGCCACGCACGACGGTTCGCCAGCCGGGCCCGACCGCACCGGTCGCCGGCCGCTCGCCCAGCGCCAGCAGCTGCGGACGATGCTGGAACGGTCGACCGGCATCACGCCACAGGCGCTCGGGTACCTGCCCGGACTCGTCGTCGCCGTCCTCGACCTCGACTACGTCGCGATCGAGCTGACCTCCACGGTCGCCGCCCACGGGTCCGTCCGCGGGCAGGTCCAGACCGACGTCGCGCTCTTCGACGGCATGCCCGAGCCGCTCGCCACCGTGATGCGCGAACATCTCGACCTCGCCGCGCGTGGGCACTCGACCACCTGGCGCTACGTCGAGAAGACCTCCGGCATCACCTTCGACACGGAGGCCGCGCCGATCCAGGATCCGTTCACGGCCGCCGTGGTCGGGATCGTGCTCGTCGCCCGCGACGCCTCCGAGCAGGCGGCCGCCGAGCACGTGCGCGACGCCGTCCTGCGCGGCTTTCGCTCCTCCTTCGAGCTCGCGCCGATCCCGCAGGCGCTGCTCGACGACACCGGTCAGGTGCAGACCGCCAACGCCGCCTTCACCGACCTCGTCGGGCGTTCGGTCGACGAGCTCGCCGGGATGCCCTTCACCGAGCTCGTGCTGCCCCGCGACGTGCCGCGCATGGACCGGGCCGTCGAGGCGACGCTGCGGGCCCCGGCCGACGCCGTCGGCCGGCAGGACGGCGATGCCCGGCTCCTGCGTGAGGACGGCGAGAGCGTGCACTGCGCCGTCCACATGATCGGCATGGAACCCGATGCGATGGGCGCCCGCACCATCGTCCAGGTGCTCGACCAGACCGAGCGCGACCGCTACGAGCAGGAGCTGCGCACGATCGCCAACCACGACTCGCTCACGGGACTCCTCAACCGGCGCGGCTTTCGCGAGCGCGTGGGCGACTCGCTCAGCACCGGTCGGCGCCGCAACGAGGCGCGGGCGCTGTTGCTCATCGACATCGACCACTTCAAGACCATCAACGACCTCCACGGTCACGCCGCAGGCGACGCGATGCTCTGCGAACTGGCGGAGGCGATCTCGGCGGTCACCGACCCGCGCGATCCTGCCGCCAGGATCGCCGGCGACGAATTCGCGGTCCTGTGCGTCGACGGGCCGACGGCCGCCCGGGCCAGCGCCGCCGCGCTGCTGCAGGCGGTACGAGATCGCTCCGGCGGGCGCCGCGACGGACGCGTGCCCATGACGGTCTCGATCGGCCTGGCCGAGGTCGACCCGGTGATGGACGACGTCGACGACGTACTCATGCGCGCCGACATGGCGCTCTACGAGGCGAAGGACTTCGGCCGCGACCGCGTGATCGAGGCCGGCTCGACGCTCACCGGCGATGCAGCCCGCCGCAGCGACCGCATCCTCGCGACCCTCCGCGAGGCGATCCGCACCGACGCCCTGGTCCTGCACAGCCAGCCGATCCTCGATCTCCACACCGGCCGCGTCTCCCAGCACGAGATGCTGGCGCGGATGCTCGACGACGACGGCGAGCTGCTCTCCCCCGGCGAGTTCCTGCCGATCGCCGAGCGCCACGGCCTCATGCCCGAACTCGACGCGTGGGTGTCCCGCCAGACGATCGGCCTGCTCGGCGCGCAACGGGCCCAGGGTCGCTCGCTTCCCAAACTCCACGTGAACATGTCGGCCCGGTCGGCCGACCATCCCGAGCTCCTCCACGAGCTCACCTCGTCGATCGCGGGGCACGACCTACCGCCCGGCCACCTCGTGGTCGAGCTGTCGGACACCTCCCGCCTCGCCGATCTCGACATGGCGCGGCGCTTCGTCGACGGCCTCTCGAGCGCCGGCTGCCCGCTCGCCCTGGACGAGTTCGGCGCCGGATGGGGCTCGCTCGTCTACCTGCGGGAGCTGCCCGTCGAGTACGTGAAGATCGACGGGAGCATCACGAGGGACGCCGCGATCGACGAGCGCGCCGCGACCCTGATCGAGGGTGTTGCCTCGACGGCCCGCAGCCTCGGCGTGCGCTCGGTGGCGCCGTACGTCGACACGCAGGCGTGCCTCACGCGGCTCGGGTCGCTCGGAGTCGACTACGCCCAGGGGTTCCAGGTCGGCAAGCCGATGCCGCTCACCCAGTCCGGTCGGCCGGCCCGCGCCCACGTGGCGATCGAGGCGCCCGCCGCGTCGCTCACCGCGACCCGGCAGCGGTAGCTCGACGGGTCGCCCCCTGGGTCGACCTCCTTCCGCCGCCCCGCCCGGAACCGGGCCCGGGAGTGGCGGGCCGGCGCGCGAAACTCCCCCTTGGTGCGCCGACCCGCCTCTCACGGGCCTGGCCGGCGGGCGGGCTCAGCCGGGTCGAAGGCCTGCCGGGGGCTCAGCCGTCGTCGGCGACGAGCGGGGCGAGCGCCCGCGCGAGCGTGGTCGCCCGGTCGAGCGCATCGGGCGAGGTGGTCGCCAGGCGGGCGACGCTCACACCACGGGAGCTCGTGAGCAGCAGCGGGTGGTCCCTGATCGCGTCGAACCCGATGGTGGCCTCGCGGATCGGGACGGGCGATCGGTCGCTGCGCTGCAGGAGCACGCCGCGCGTGATGCCGGGCAGGATGCGGCCGTCGAGTGGCGTCGTGGCGAGGCCGTCGTCGTCGAGCCACCAGATGTTCGCCCAGCCGGCCTCGAGCACTGCGCCGCCTGCGTCGAGCAGGAGTGGCGTTGCTCCGACGCGGGTGGTGAGGGCGTCGATCAGGTCGCGATCGAGGTACTTGTGCGGGCCGATGCCGCCGGGGACGATCGCCGGGGCGAGCGCGACGGGGCCGGTGCCGACGCCGGTGGCCATGATCGGGATCAGCTGCAACTCGATCGTCGCCTCGGGGCTGCTCCTTGCCCCGGGCGTCGCGAGCACGCGAAGGCGGCCAGGCGTGACGGCCGTCGCCGCGAGCTGCGTCACGCGCGCTTCGAGGTCGTCCGGCGCCGGCGGGTGACCGAGCGCCCTGAGCGAGGCACGGATCCGCGCAAGGTGCGGGCCGAGGTGCAACGCCCGACCGTCCTCGACGCGCAGGGTGTCGAGCACGCCGCGCGCAGGATCCGGACGGCGGTCGGCCGAGCGCATCCACACCGGTGCGGTCGTGAGCGCCGGCGGCGGGCCGGCCATGGCGAGTCGCCCACCGGCCGCGGTCACGAGCGCCGAGGCCTTGCCGAGCGCCTCGCTGAGCTCCGCACCGGGCACCGAGTCGGCGACGATGCCGCCGCCGGCCCCGATCCAGGCGCGGTCGCCGGAGAGTTCGATCGTGCGGATCGTGACGGCGAGCTCGAGCCCTGCGACCGGGCTCAGCAGCCCGTGCGCCCCCGTGTACACCTCGCGCGCCGTGCCCTCGACGGCGCTGATCACCCGCATCGCCTGCACCTTCGGGGCGCCCGTGACCGACCCGGGTGGAAACGTCGCACGGAGTAGGTCGCGGTCTCCCAGCCCTTCGTGGAGTCGGCCGCCCACGCGGCTCACGAGGTGCCACACGCCCGCGTGTGGTTCGACGCGGGGCGCATCGTCCCACCAGATCGAGCCGTAGTCGCTCACGCGGCCAAGGTCGTTGCGCATGAGGTCGACGATCATCACGTGCTCGGCTCCGTCCTTGCCCGAGGCCGCGAGCGCCGTGGCGCGCGCGTCGGTGGCCGGGTCGATGCCGCCCTCGGGCCGGGGCGCGGTGCCC
>JAURVW010001445.1 GCA_030655275.1 Solirubrobacteraceae bacterium | reverse complement strand
CTAACAGCTACACAAATCAAACTGCGTACACATTGGAAACAATCTATGCAAAAGTCTATAATATAAACAGCGGAACTTGTTTTGATACTACTGACTTTACGATTCAAGTATTTGAAACACCATTGCCGAATACAAATATTTCTCCCTTGACGAAGTGTGACAATACTTCTGTAGGAACTGATGCAGACGGAATTATTTTGTTTGATTTAACCCAAAAGGAAACAGAAATTTTAAACGGGCAATTACCGAGTGATTTTACAATAAACTATTTCAGCGATGCTGGCTATGCAACACCAATAGCAAATCCTGTAACATTTCAAAACACAGCAACTACGCAAACTATATATGTAAAAATGGTTAATAATCGCAATAATAACTGTGCTGCAACTGCCAATTTCATGATAAAAGTATTTGCGCTTCCATCAATTACAAGTCCTGTTGTTTTAAAACAATGCGATGATGATACAGACGGATTTAGCGCATTTAATTTAATGGAAGCAACCAGTAAGATTTCTGCGAATGTCATAAATGAAACGATTGCCTATTACAAAACATTTAATGGTGCCCATACAAAAGACAGTATATTAGAAATTTTAAATCCAACTACGTATACCAATCAAAATGCAAGTATTGACACCGCTTGGGCTAGAGTTGAAAACACCAATGGATGTTATAGTGTTGCAGAAATTAGTTTGATAGTTTCGACAACTTTAATTCCTGCTACATTCCAAAAGGAATTTTATAAGTGTGATGATTTTGTTGATAGCACAAATGATGAAAAAGATGGCATTGCTGCTTTTAATTTTAACAGTGTTACTTCTGAAATAAAAAGTATTTTCCCTGTTGGACAACAATTAATCATTAATTATTTTAGAAATGAAGCAGATGCATTGGCAGAAATAAATCCAATTTTAGATACTTCAAACTATAGAAATATTGGATTTCCTACAACACAAAAAATTTATGTGCGTGTTGACAGCCAATTAGATAATGATTGTTTAGGAATGGGAGCGCATATTACTTTAAATGTAGAACCAATTCCATTGGCAAATAAGGTGAGTATTGCAAGACAGTGTGATGATGATTTTGATGGTCTTTTCCCTTTTGATACCTCAACAATAGAACCTGCTGTTTTAAGCGGTCAAACGGGAATGTTGGTTTCTTATTTTGATAAAAATGGAAATGCTTTGTCAAGCCCACTTCCAAATCCGTTTTTAACGCCTTCGCAAATAATAACAATTAGAGTTACATCCGCAAATTCTCAAGATGTTGATGGCGCTTGTTTCGCCGAAACTAGCCTCGAGTTTATTGTTGACAAAAAACCAGTTGCCAATTCAATTGCTGATTTAATTGAATGTGATGATGATTTAGATGGCATGTTTTCTTTTAATACCTCAACAATTGAAACAACTATTTTAAATGGA
>JAURVW010001443.1 GCA_030655275.1 Solirubrobacteraceae bacterium | reverse complement strand
GGCGTAATTTCGGTCCCGTTCGGAGTGTATTCTGCCTAGGAGTGCTTCCACTTCCTCGGCGTCCTTGCACTTCACGTTGACTTTACGGTAATTCGGCTTCCATTCTTGCAGGATATAAAGCACGGCGCACAGTGTTGCTTGTGTCCTCCCGGCGGTTTTTTCCCCAGGCGTCCACGTCCTCCATCTGTGTCTCAGGCCTTCCCCCTCTCCCTCCGCCTGCCACCACGCTCCAATCTCTGGTACTCGGACTGTAAAGTTGGCGGGCTCGTCCTCCGCGAACTCCGTCCTCCTCGCGCTCGGCGGAGCCGGCAGAGGAGGGCTCGCGAGGGCATCCCAGTCGCCTGTCTCGGGGACCGGGGCGAGCTGCTGTTCAAAGTGGTCTCGACACCCCTCGAGGCGCCTGTCCCCCTGTGGTAGCTGCGCTGCCTTCCGCTTGTACCGTGACCTCAGGAGTCTGAACGCCTCCGCCGTGTTTCCGACGTCGATCGCCGTGTCCACGTGGTTCGCCCAGTCTACCCAGTAGTCGTTTGAGGCTTTCCGACAGATCTTCTTGGCTTCGGCTCTTGCTTTCTTGAAGGCCTCGCGGTCCTTCTCGCTTCTCGTCTGTCGATACTTGTCGCATGCTTGTGCTTTCCGAGCAGTAGCTTCGATGACTTCATCCGTCTCCCACTCCCGCCTCCACTTCGGCTTGGCTTCCTGGCCCTCCTGAATTGAGTTGGCTTGAACGTACAGCACTTTGAACTGGTCTTCGGTGGCTGCCTCGCCCTCGCGTGCCGCGGGGGGTTGCCATTTCCACTTCTCGAGCTTCGGTAGCCGTTCAGCCGACTGTTGGCGCTTCCAAGTCGGTCTCCACTCCGCCCTGACCAGTTTGTGGTCAGCTCCCTCTAGAAGCGGGAACGCCGTTCGCAGGTGTTTCGTTTCGTAGGGGTCGCGCGTCAGGATTAGGTCTAACATCCTCCTGCCATGAAACTTCAGACCCTTCCTCCAGGGCGCGTTCCAGGTCCATCGCTGATTGACTGTGGGTCGGTTGCGCAGGTTGGCAACGAAGAGATTGCAGGTGTTGAGCAGTTCGTCTAGGTGGCGCCCTCAGTATGTGTGTGTGTAGTGTCTACAGGCGACTACGCCTAGACTCGCGCGAGCTTTGGTGGGATCCGGTGAACGGCGCCCCGCCACTTTTCCCTGTCCCAGGCATCGACGAACGTCACTCCCGTTTGGGCCAT
>JAURVW010001437.1 GCA_030655275.1 Solirubrobacteraceae bacterium | reverse complement strand
TGGCACGCATCCTGCTTGGCGTCTCCGGCAGCATCGCCGCCTACAAGGCGCTCGAGCTGATCCGGCTCCTCACGGGCGCCGGTCACGGCGTCCGTGTCCTCCTGACGGATGGCGGCGCGCAATTCGTCGGTGAGGCGAGCTTCGCCGCTCTCACGGGCGCACCCGTCCTCTCCGGTGTCTTCGACGACGATCCGTGGGGCGGCGCCTACCCCGGCGAGGATCGCAGCGACGCACACCGCCCGATCGGGCATCTCGCGCTCGCCGAGCGCGCCGACCTGCTCGTGATCGCGCCGGCGTCAGCCAACGTGATCGCTCGCCTCGCCGGGGGCTTCGCCGACGACATGCTCACGACGGCGGCGTTGGTCGCCGAGAAGGTGCTCATCGCGCCGGCGATGAACGGTCGTATGTGGGAGCACCCCGCGACCCGCGCCAACCTTGCGCTGCTGCGCGAGCGCGGCGTGCAGGTCGCCGAGCCCGGCACCGGTCGGCTGGCGTCGAAGGGCGAGTCGGGAACCGGCCGCCTCGCCGAACCCGAGGAGCTCCTGGCCCGCATCGACGCCGAACTCGCCGTCGAATCCGAGCGCCGTCACGACCTCGCCGGCCGTCGCGTCCTGATCTCGGCCGGCGGCACCCGCGAGCCGCTCGACGCCGTCCGGTTCATCGGCAACCGCTCGTCCGGCCGGATGGGCTTCGCGCTCGCCGAGGCCGCGGCGGCGCGCGGTGCGTACGTCACGGTCGTCGCCGCGAACGTCGCGCTGCAGACACCCGCCGGCGTGAGCCGGATCGACGTGGAGACCGCCGCGCAGCTGCAGGCCGCCTGCGCCGAGTCGTTCCTCTACGCCGACGTCCTCATTGCCGCCGCGGCGGTCGCCGACTTCCGTCCGGCGACGCAGGCCGCGGGGAAGATGAAGAAGCAGCCGGGGGAGGAGACCCGCACGATGGAGCTCGAGAAGACCCCCGACGTGCTCGCGGGCCTCGCGGCCGCCCGCAAGGACGGTCAGGTGGTCGTGGGCTTTGCGGCCGAGCACGGCGACGGCGCCCTCGCCTACGGCCGCGACAAGCTCGTGCGCAAGGGCCTGGACGCGATCGTCGTCAACGACATCTCCGACAAGGCCATCGGCTTCGACTCGGCCGACAACGAGGTCGTGATCGTCACCGCCGACGCCGAGACCCCCGTGCCGCGCGGCACCAAACGCGCCATCGCCGACGCGATCCTCGACGTCGTCGGCCCGCTGCGGCGATAGCACCGACTCGCGCACCGCGATGGCGTTTCCGCATCCGTCCACGGCCGCCGACGCGGCGTTCGTCTCGCTGAGCTCTGCGCGCCGGGCGCACGCGCTCGCCACCGCCACAAGGGTCGTCACGTCGTTCGACGACCGGGTCGTCCTGGTCGACCTGCCCGGAGAGGCTCCGCTCGCGCCGACGTGCGCGATCGAGGACGCCGGGGATGGCGCCACGCTCGTCGTGGTCTCGTCGAACGGGGCCGCGACGTCGCTGCTCGTCGGCCCGGGCCAGACGTTGGTCGAGCTGCCCGACGACCTCGATCAGGCCGAGCTCGACCGGCAGCTCGAGATCGCCCTGCGCGACGCGATCGAGGGCCTGCTGCGCCCCTGACGCTCGGCCCGGCCGTGTGCCGGGTGACCGGGGCTTGTACGGTCGCCCTGTGGCCGAGATCGAAGAGCATCCCTCCAAGGCGACCACGTGGGTCGACGGGGTGTTCGTGGTCTCGCCGGAGGCCGATCGGTCGAACGTGACCGTGTGGGTCTCCGCGGAGGCACACACCGACGGCGCCGTGAAGTGGGAGCTGCTCTCGGCAACGAAGCTCAGCGCCGATCGCGCGAGGCTCACCTCGGTGCCGTTCTTCGTCTACGACCTTGCCTACGGCGACGACGTGATCCTCGAGGACCAGTCCGAAGGTGACCCGGTGGGCGCGGGCGTGGGGAAGGCCTCGGGCAACGAGACCTTCCGCGTCGTGTTCGACGGCGCGCGCGCCGATGACGACCGCTGGGTCTCCGTGATGGTCGACCTCGAGCATCTCGGCTGCTGGTTCGACATTCGCGGCCCGGGTTTCATGGCGCTCTCGGCGTCGGCCGAGCACGCTGCCGAGGTCGCGACCTACCTCGCAGAGCGCGAGGAGGACGAGGGCGACTTGCGCTTCGAGACCGGCCGCTCGTCCGACCGCGTCACCGACTGAGCGATCGGCGTCGCCGGTCCCTCGGTCGTGTGGGGTGCCGGTCGGCTGGGGCTCCGGTCGCGTGCCCTTCGGGCGCGGGCGCTCTACCGCGGGAGCGCGGCGGTGCGCTCGGAGCGGACCAGCTCTTCGACCGGCGACGCGTTGATCGGAAAGCGGAGACCGAGCGTGCTGAAGACGCCGAGCTCGTCCGGCTCGCTGCGGAACGACGCGGTCCGACCGTCGACGGTGGTGGCGTGCCACAGCCCGTCGCGGCCCTCGACGAGCGCGTAGCCGCGGACCGCCCGCTCGGGCCGGGCCTCGATCGGGTCGAGCGTGAGTTCCCAGCGGTCGCCGTGCTCGATGCGTCCCGCGTCGCCGACCGGGCGACGGATGATCGCGTCGGACGTGAAGAGCACCACGCGCGCGGCGTTCGTACCGCCGCCGAGGTTGCCCAGGCGCAGGACCCAGACGGGGGTGCCGTCGGGGATCAGCGTCGAGCCGGCCGATGGAGCGATGAAGCGATCGAAGCTCAGCGCGGGGGCGAGCTCCGTCTGCTGACGACGCTTGCGGCGCGCCGCCATGAACCCCCTCGCGCCTCCGAGGGAGGCTGCACGGGAGGACGAGTTGACCGTGTTGTCCATGCGTTTGAAATCGGCATGCAGGTCTGACCACTCAAGGCGCCCTGGCGTCATCTGGGGTGTCGACCCCATGCGTCGTGCGCCACGTCGACCGAAGCGTCCGCCGGGCCGCCGAACGTCGATCCTCACCCCCGTGGAGGGGTGAATCGCGACGTTCGACCCGCTCCGCTGGTCGAGGGCGTTGCGCGCGGCCACTCACCGCGGCGCCGGACACCAGATGTTGCCGGGGAACTGGTGGCGCTGGAAGTCGAACGAGCGACCGTTCCGGCGGTACCGCGTGATGGCGAGCGACGGATCCCGCACGAGGTTGCGCAGTCGCCAGCCGCCCAGGCGTCGCGGCCGGCCGCAGGCCATGGGCGCGAGGTCGTGCGATCCCTTGAGCTTCCGCAGGGCGGCCTTCGCCTCGGCGCAGGTAAGGCCACGCCGAGCGACGATCGTGTGGAACGCCACGGGCGCGAATCCGCACTTGGGACCTGTCGAGGGCGGGGCCGGCCGAAGGTACCTTGCGAGGGCCGGCGTCGCCGCAGCCGGAGCCTCCGTCGGCGGGAAGGGATCGGGGTCGCCGGGCGCGACGTCGAACAGGCACTCCGCCGAGATGAATCCCCAGGGCTGGTCGCGGTCTGATGGTGCGGTGCTGTGCGCGTTGACCCACCAACGCAGGTGGCCCTGCTCGTTGCGCGCCTGGAACCGCGCGACGTACCGGATCTGCAGCTGGGCCGACCGGTCGTGGACCGACCACATCCGTTCGGAGCTTCGGACGCGCTGACCGGGGAACCCAGGGTTGACGTTCGCGTAGGCCGTGCAGGTCTTTCGGGGGTCCGACGTGAACCGGGGGCGGTAGGCGATGGCGCCGCCCTCCTGGCCACGGTTCGCCCCGCTCGTGAACCGGCCGGCCCACAGATACAGGCCGCGGTATTTCTCGGTCCGGGGCTTCGGAGCCCCACCGACCGACCGTCCGGAGAACCGCTTGACGTAGCGCTGGGGCAGGGCGAGGTCGGGACCCTCGACGCGGCCGCAGCGGTCGGGTGGCGGTGCGCCTGCCGGACCGCCAAGTCGGTTCTGCACGTTGATCCAGCCGCAACCGGCGAAGTGCGCCCCCGGTGGCAGGGCGACGGCCTCCCAGGCCCGGCCCTCGTTGCGGGCGCCGCGCACGCACCCGGGGGCGCAGGCATCCGTCGCGGCGCCGAGCACGGGCGTCCCACCGCGGCAGTTCCCCACGACGAAGCCGGACACCTTCGCCTGGATGGGCGCCCACCGACCGCCGCACGAGAGCGCGATGGCGTTCGGCCCCGACCGCCGCTCACCGAGATCGGCGGCCCTCGCCGAGGGGACCGCGCCCGCGAGGAGGGCGACGAGGAATACGGCAGCGACCCAGGAGCGTGGTCGGCGTCGGCCCATCGAGACCGACCCTACGCAGCGCAGCCGGTCCTCACCCAGCGCGGCCGGTCCTCACCCGGGCCCGCTCACGGGCGACACCGGCTGCCTCGAGCAGCGCGCCCAGCATCGCGTCGACGAGCTCCGCGGTTGTCGCCGCGAGGGGAAGTTCGGCCTCCACCCACACCGCGCCGCCGTCGGCGTGGCTGAAGCGCGCGAACGGCCGCTTGCGATGGTCGTGGAGGAGGTCGTGCGGGTCGACCTGGCCGTGCCCGCAGACCTCCGCCTGGGCCCGCAGCATCCCGTCCTGCACGCAAACACCCACGTCGAGTGGCCACCCGCCGACCTCGCACGAGAGGCCCCGCTGGTCGGCGGCCAGACGCCGTGCAGGCAGCCCGGCGTCGGCCAGCACGACGTCGAGGACCGCTATCGCCTGCTCTCCGGCGGTACGGGTGGTGCGATCGAAGGGCTCCATGGTGCTAGGATGCTTTCAGTCGATGGCGCTCTCGTGCAAACGAGAACGCCCCGCACGGCAAGCGGGCGAGAGCCCGCTTTTTTTGTGGCCCAGACCACCCTCAATGCTGATCATGACCACGCACGCAGAGATCGAGACCATCGTGTCGGCCGCCGAGCCGACCGTGGAAGTGCTCCGAGTCGACCCCGTCGGCAAGGACACCCTCCGCATCTTCATCGACGCGCCCGAGGGCGTGTCGCTCGAGCTGTGCACGCGTGTGACCCAGGCACTCGCTCCCATCCGGGAGCAGTATGCGGTCGAGGTCAGTTCTCCGGGCCCCAAGCGGCCGCTCACGCGGCCCGCACACTTCGAGCGTTTCGTCGGTCGGCACGCGAAGGTCACCCTTCGCACGCCGCAGGACGGACGCATCACCTGGCGCGGCGAGATCGTCGCGTCGGACGAGAAGGCCGTCACCCTCGGGACCGACCAGGGCATGCTCGACGTCGAGCACGCCCAAATCAAGCAAGCCAACCTCACGGGGGAATAAGCGGTGTCTCGCGAGATCCTTGATG
>JAURVW010001426.1 GCA_030655275.1 Solirubrobacteraceae bacterium | reverse complement strand
GGCAAACAATCGGGGGAATCGGGCGGCAGCGTTTTGCACCATGTTGTGTTTGCCAACACCCGAGGCCCGGGCGACATGTAAGGTCACCTCGGAATAGCTGCGAACGTTGGTGGGCGTGATTACAGTCTGGGCCTTGGAGCCCAGCAGGTCCCAGAGGAAGTTTGCATTGGCGGTGGCGTCGAGCACCACGGGGCCTGGGATGTCCCGGGGGATCAGGAAGGACGCGGAATTGATGGAGTGCACCTTTCCGCTCTGCGCGTAGAACGCCCAGCGCTCTAGGACGGCCTGGGAGTCTTTAAGCGTCTCATCAACGCGCTTCGCTAGCCTATTGCGGCTGCCCTCGTTCTCCTCGTGGAGGACGATGCTGTCGTAAGGCAAGAGGCGCATAGCTGCCCTGAGGTCACTCATGTCTGGAACGTTGATCGGTGATTGATCATCCCAGAGCATTCGGAGGGCATTGGTGTCCGGGCGCTCCTTGGGATCTGCGTGGCGCGCGAGGACTTCCTGGAGTGATAACAGCACGTCCACCTGAGAAGGGTACTGGAGCCGTAGCGGCTGTGGGACGTAAGCCAGCGTATGGTTCACATTGTCCAGCGTCACCGTGTTGGTCTCAACCACATTAGCGAGTGCTTCGTCAATAATGGTCACCAGCCGACGGCCGCCGCTCCAATTCGTCAAACGGTCCCAGGGAGCCTCATGCTTAGCGCTTAGACTGTCCGCTGCGTTGACATAGGCCTGATGAGTAATTACCAGCACGTCACTTTTGAGCAACTCGTGGGCTGGTGCGCGGTTCTCGGAATGATAGGCGACAGCCACCGTGCGGCCTACGTGCTCGTTAATGTTGCTTGCAATCTGGTTCGCCTGTGTGATTAGGCGAGTCACGATGACCACCCCAACCGGCTTAAGGGTGCCTAGGGCATTAGCCTCAGCCTGCATTGCTGCGAAGAGACACGCGCCCTGAGTTTTCCCTGAGCCAGTCGGTGGCTGGAGGATCAGCCAAGGGGCGTCTTCGACATTATTAGTCACGTTGCTGATAGACTTGACGAAGGTAGAAGCCATGATGCCCCAGAGGGCCCTAAGAGCTCCTGAGGACACGAGGCCGAGCTTTCCAGTCCAGTGTGCTTCCATGCGCTCGGTAAACGCCTGCGGTGACACGAGGGAATAGTGCTCGTGGGGACCGATAAAGGTGGTCATAGTTGATTATACCTAAGTTGAGGCAAGAGGGTTTGAGCCCGCCAAAGGTGGCAGGATTGTCTCGCCTGATGATGGCTGTGTGGCGGATGATGGGGGGGGACGAACGCACCCCTATAACCCCTAAAGAAAGTAGCT
>JAURVW010001423.1 GCA_030655275.1 Solirubrobacteraceae bacterium | reverse complement strand
AGCGCGGCGCCGGGATCGAGGCCGGCAGCGGGTTCAGCTCGGGCAGGTCGAAGGCCATCGTCAATGCGCTGCCGGCGGTGAACGCGAGCTTGAAGTCGTCGCCGACGCCCTGGTCGGCCTCGAGCGAGCTGTTCAGCTTGGCGTAGAGCACCGCCGCCTTCGGCGCGACCGGACCGTCGTAGCCGAAGGTCAGCTCGAGCTTCTTGCCGGCCGAGCGCACCAGCTCGAAGGTCTTGGTCTTGCTGCCCGCCGGCAGGGTGATCGGCGCGCGGCTCGCCGGCATGCTTTTCGGCACGCCGGAGTCGCTGCCGAAGGCGCGGTCGATGATGGTGCCGATCGCCATGATCGCGAGCGCGATGATCGCCTGCGGCTCGGCGACGCTGGCGTCCGAGCCGTGCCCGGCCGGGTCCTCGCCCTTCATGATGTAGACCAGGCGGCGCGCGGGCAACGGGCCGTCGGGCTCGTCGGCGTCGCCGGAGACGATCAGCAGCAGCTTCGCGATCGAATACGCCGACGGCGGCTTGCCGGGCTCGGCGCCGATGATGCGGTCGATCTGCTTGATGACGGCGACGAGGTCGTTCAGGTCGAGGTTGCCGCTGCCGATGTTGGCGAGCACCGAACCGAGCGTGCGCAGCGCCGCCAGCGTCTCGCCGGTGACGAGCGTCGCGACGGCGAGCGATTCAGCGGCAGCGCGCGCGACCGCGAACGCACTCGGGTCGATCGTCGCCGCGGTCTTGTCGAGCTCGAGGCCGAGCTTGGTCTTCAGCGCATCGCGCAGCGGATTCGCCAGCGCCGCGACGGGTATCTCGCCATGCAGGTAGTCGACCGACACCTGGAACCACTTGAACGCTCGTAGAAATACCGTGTCCGCAGTTCCCGCCATGGTGACCTCCGCTGGGGTGCTCGAATGTAGTGAGCGAAGTGGCGGGAGTCACCCCCTAGTAGCCCTCGGTTCGTACGAGTGGTTACAACCGAAGACGCGAGGCCTTCCGCTCGGGGCGAAGTACTGGCACCCGTTCGCCCTGAGCCTGTCGAAGGGCCGGCTGAGCCTGCCGAAGCCCTCGTGCCGCAGCGACAAGCTCGAAGTGGCATGCCCTCCCCGACCACAGGGTCTCGAAGCGGCACCTCGACAATGCGCGCATCACGCAACTCATAATGTTGCATGAAACGAGACAGCCGCCTCTCCAGCGTCCTCCACGTGTTGCTGCACATGGCCGAGGCAGACGGCCCGATGACCTCCGAGGCGCTCGCCGCCGCGATGCACACCAACCCGGTGGTCGTGCGGCGCCTGATGATCGGCCTGCGCCACGCCGGCTTCGTCGCCTCGGCCAAGGGCCACGGCGGCGGCTGGATGATCTCGTGCCCGCTCGACAGCGTCACGATGCGCGACATCCACGAGGCGCTGGGCGCGCCCACGCTGCTGGCCGTGGGCCACCGCGACGAACACCCGACCTGCCTGGTCGAGCAGGCCGTCAACGCCGCGCTCGGCGACGCCTACCTCGAAGCCCAGGCGCTGCTGCTGGCGCGGCTCGGCACCGTCACGCTGGCCCAACTCTCGAAAGACTTTCACCGCCGCCTGGTCGCCGGCGGTCACACGAAGAGGAGCACCGAACATGCAGCCACTTGACGCGATCGTGGTGGGCGGCAGCTATGCCGGCCTCGCCGCCGCCCTGCAACTCTCACGCGAGCGGCGCCGAATCGAGGTCGTCGATGCCGGCCAACGCCGCAACCGCTTCGCCGCGACCTCGCACGGCTTCCTCGGCCAGGACGGCCGCGCGCCCGGCGCGATCGTGGCCGCCGCGAGGGCACAGTTACTGGCCTACCCGAACGTGCACTGGGTCGAGGGCACGGCGGCTTCGGCCGTCAAGCAGGGCGACACCTTCGCGCTCGAGGTGTCCGGCAAGACGCTGACGGCGCACCGC
>JAURVW010001417.1 GCA_030655275.1 Solirubrobacteraceae bacterium | reverse complement strand
TTGGCCGAGCAGGTGACGGCGTTGAACGACTCGATCGGGCAGGCGTTCTTGAGGTTCGCGAGGTCGGCGGCGATCCCGTCCGGCAGCACGACCGTCGCCGTCTTCAGGTTGGAGTCGCCGCCGCGCGCGTTGAGCGCGACGTTCACGTTGGGATGGCCGCCGGGGCCGGTCTCGCCGGTGAGCGTGGCCTGGAGGGTGGGCGCGAACGGCAGGGCGTCGCAGCGGGAGTAGGAGAGCTGACCGGTGGGGAACGCGACGGCCCCCGTGTCGGAGGAGATCCCCGCGGAGTAGCCGAGGGGTGCGCACGCCGACGGGTTCACGGTGAACCCGGGAGCGTCGAACCGCAGTTCGGCGCGGCGGATCGCCAGGTCGACGCCGCGAAAGCGGTCGGGGAGGTCGAAGCTGAGCCCGATCCCGGCATCCGTGGGCCGCAGGTCGATTCGGACCGGGACGACGAGGTCGCCGAGCGACACCTCGCCCAGCCGGACCGGAACCACGAGATGCGCACCGGCGACCGCGCCCGGCGCACGCGGCGTGAGGTAGACCGGACCGGACATCGTTCGCGGCTGCCCTCCGAGGCCGACCACCAGGCTCCCGGTTCCGATGCGGGTGCTCGGGGCGCATCCGATGGCCGCGTCGCCGACGAGCCCGCATTCGGGCATGCCACCGATGTTGGCCAGCAGTCCGGACGGTGCATCGATGCGCGCGGAGCGGATGCGCGGCGAGCGGTCGGCGCGGCTGACGGCGGCCGCCGACGGGGCGTAGGCCTCGGCGATCGGGCTGTCGGAGGCGACCTCGACGCCGGGTGCAAAGCCCCGGGCGCCGCAGTCCTGATCGACGCTGATGGTGGAGGACGTCGCGATCGACGCACCGGTGAGCGCACCCGTGAGCGTCGCGACACCGGCGTAGGCGTTGCAGGCCCGCGGCGTGACGAACAGCGCACTGTCGCCACCGGTGAGGCTCAATTCGAGCGACGAGAACGGCGGAGCGGGGATCTGATCGAAGACGATGCCGGGCCGACCGTCGCCGCCGATGGCGAGCGCTCCGGCCAGCTTCATGCGGACCACGCCAGGGGCCGCGGAGCCGCCCTCCGACGCCTCGACGTAGATCGACGGCAGGCCTCCCGAGGAGACGGAGCCGGCATAGATCGAGCCCGTGAGGGTCTCCCCCGCCGAGGTGATCGTCGCGAGGCCGATCGCCGAATCCGGCGGACACTGCGCGGCGAGCGTGCCGCCGACCGCGAACGCTCCGGCGTCGCAGAGACGGAAGTCGCCACCGGCCGTCCGGGCCTGCGCTCCGAACTGCACGCCGTCGGGCAGCGTCACCTGCAGCCGCGAGAGCTGCGTGGGCGTGGTCTCTCCGGCTGGCGTGGCGACCGAGACCCGCGTGGTGAGCCCCGTGGGGACGTCGGGGCGGCGATCGGTCACCGAGAACGACACCGCGCCGGAGACGTCTCCGGAGGCTGCTCCGGCGGCCGGGACGGCCACCGGGCTCAGCAACCCGGCCAGGGCCAGGAACGCGATGAGGGCTGCCGGTTTCAGTGGTTGCCTTTCGGACCGACTCGCCATGCTAGACCGTGATCGGCACGGATGCATCAACTCAGACCTGGGGGCGCCGGGGGCTCCAGGCAGGCCGCGGGACGCGGCAAACTGGTGTGTCGCCGGGGGACGGCCGGAGACGGTGAACGCGGGGCTCGGCTACCAGCCGAGTTCAGCGATCGCGTCGAGGATGAGACTCACCGGAGGCAGGACGCCCGGGTGTTCCCCTTCCCACGACCAGGCGATCGTACCGTCATCGGCGGTGATCACCAACGCACGGGTGGAGATCCCGGCGGGTGTGAAGTACACGCCGAAGGCGCGACTCGCGTCGCCCTTGGGCTCGAAGTCCGAGAGCTGGCGGATTCCGACACCGAGTTTCTCGGCGAAGGCCACCTGCGACGGGGACGCGTCGCAGGAGACCGCAACGATCGACACGCCCTTGGCGGCCAGGTCGTCGGAGACCTCATCGAGCAGCTGGAGCTGATCGGTGCACACCGGACTGAACGCCGCCGGGTAGAAGACGAGCAACGTGCGCTCGCCGGCGATGGCGTCCTGGGTGAACTTTCCACCCTCGGCGGTGCCGAGGGTGAATCGCGGGACCGCGCTACCTGCTGGGAGAACGGCCATGGTGGAGGCTCGGCGCGCCCTAGCGGCGCAGGCCGAGGTCCTTGATCAGCTGGCGGTAGCCGTCGAGGTCACGGGACTCGAAGTACCGCAGCATGCGACGGCGCTGGCCGACGAGCATGAGGAGGCCGCGACGAGAGGAGTGATCCTTCTTGTGCGTCCGGAGGTGCTCGGTGAGACCATTGATGCGCTCGGTCAGGAGAGCGATCTGGACCTTGGTGTTGCCAGTGTCGGTCTCGCTCGTGCCGTAGCGGCGGGTGAGTTCGAGCTTACGTTCGGTGGTCAGCTGCATGCGACGGCGCAGATTAGCAACTCTTCCCGGAAAACAGCCGCTCCTCCCCCGTTCGGCCGTGTGGCCAGGGGCTGAGCTCGGCGCCGGGGGCGCTCAGGCCTCGGAGGGCGCGCCGACCGGCACGGCGCGGCGCGTCTGCAGCACGTCCTGCTGCATCTGCTCGATCAGCGGCTCGATGCCGTCGAACCTCAGCTCGCCACGCAGGCGCTCCACGAACGTGAGCGAGATGCGCTTGTCGTAGAGGTCGGCCTCGAAGTCGAGCACGAACGCCTCGATCAGCACGCCGAGCTTCGTCTCGAAGGTGGGTCGGACGCCGATGTTCACGGCCGAGGCGCGCCCCTCCCCCGTGCGGCAGGCGTACACGCCGTGTGCGGGGGTCACGAAGCGGTCGTCCGGGACGATGTTCGCCGTCGGGTAGCCGAGCTCGCGCCCGCGCTTCTCCCCGTGCACGACGATGCCGGAGAGCTTGTACGGCGCACCGAGCAGGCGCTCGGCACCCCCCACGTCGCCCTCGTCGCACAGGAGCTTGCGTATGCGGGTCGACGACACCGGAGCGCCGTCGACCTCCAGCAGCGGTGAGATGCGCGTCTCGAACCGCCCATCGGCCTCGAGCATCGCGGCCGTGCCCTTGGCGCGCGCACCGAAGTGGAAGTTGTCGCCGACGGAGACCCAGGTGGCGCCGAGCTGCTCGACGAGCACGTGGTCGATGAAGTCCTGGGCGCTCTGCTGGGAGAACGCGCGGTCGAACGGGATCACGATGAGCTCCTGGACCCCGAGGCCGGCGATGAGCTCGGCCTTGCGATCTAGGTCGGTGAGGAGCTGCGGCGCGGAGTCCGGGTGGACCACGAGCGA
>JAURVW010001392.1 GCA_030655275.1 Solirubrobacteraceae bacterium | reverse complement strand
GGTGACCGTGACCTTGCCCTTCGATCCGGCCACTCTGCAGGCCGGCCGCACGCCCGAGCTCTACAAGAGCAATGCCGCGGGCCAGTGGGATCCGGTGCCTGGCGCGAGCTTCGGCGCCGACAGCGTCACGGCCGAGGTCAGCAGCTTCTCGTGGGTGCTGGTCAACGGCCTGCTGCGCAGCGACCCGGTGCGCGAATGGGAGTTCGGGCTCTACCGCGGCAACGGCAGTGCGGCGGAGACACTCGGCGGCGCCTCGCAGGTCGGCGGCTCGCTGGAACAGGTCGTCGACTTCGGCCCGGGCCTGGTCGAGATCGACATCATCGGCCTCACGCAAACCTTCCCGTTCAACGGCAAATCCCGCGGCTACGTGTTCGGCACGCCGAGCGGCGTCACCTACGGCGTGTATGCCGAGGCACCGTTCGGCAGCGTCGCGCGCAACGAGCCGGTCGGCGGCATCACGCGGCTGCAGCAGACGCAGAACTTCATCAAGATGTCGGGCGATGCCAAGCTCAGCTTCACGCTGACGGCGGCCTCGATCTCGGTCGCCGAGGCGGGGTTCGTGCGCGTCGATGCGGCCGAGCGGATCAGCACCGAGCTCTACTTCGAGGTCGAGGCGTTCACGAACAGCCGCATGCTGTTCCACACCGCGGGCGGCGCCACACTGGCCGGCGCGAAGACGACCTTCACGCCGGACGTCTGGAACTACCGTTTTTCCAGCACGCCGCTGTGGAACCGCGAGAAAGACTTTGACTTGAGGGTTTTTTCCGGCTTGGTCGACCCCCGCTTCGCCCCGTGCGACGTCACGCGCGTCGACCTCGAGTTGAAAGGCCCGCGCACCTACACGATCGACCTGTCGGCGCTCGCCATCGGCGAGGAGTTCACGCTGCGTTCGACCACCTTCGCGAAGGCCGACAACCGGCGCGGCGGCGGCGCACCCGGCGACTGCGAGGCCTCGGCCGCGAACGCCTACCTGCGCGATCCGCTGAAGGCCGGCGGCACGGAGATCAGCTTCACCGGC
>JAURVW010001391.1 GCA_030655275.1 Solirubrobacteraceae bacterium | reverse complement strand
GCCGGTGACCCACGTCGACGAGGAGGCGTCGATCGCCTGGGAGTTCGCACTGCGACTGCTCAAGTCGCTCGACGTACCGGGCGGCGTGCGACTCGTGCCGATCGACCTGGCTCCGTTCGTGGAGGCCGGCGCGATGCTCTACGGCAGCGCGCTCGTCGCCGAGCGGTACGCGTCCGTCGGCGCATTCATCGAGGGGGCCCTCGCCGCGGAGGGCCCGGGCCGACCGGATCCGGGCCTCGATCCAACCGTCCGCGACATCGTCCTCGCCGGCGGCGCACCCTCCGCTGCCGAGGCGTTCGCGGCGCTCGACCGCCTGCGCTCGCTCACGAAGCAGACCCACGCGGTGCTCGCGGAGGTCGATGCGCTCTTCACCCCCACCGTCCTCGAGCACCCGACCCACGCCCAGCTCGCCGAGGATCCCGTCGGGGTCAATGCCCGTCTGGGCACCTTCACCACGTTCGGCAACCTGCTCGACCTCGCCGTGCTCGCCCTCCCGGCGCAGCCGCGGCTCGACGACCTGCCCTTCGGCGTGAGCTTCCACGGGCTGCCGTTCACGGAGCAGGCGCTGCTCGAGCTCGGCGCCCGCTGGGAGCGCGCGGTGAACGAGGCCAACGCGGGAGCGGGCTCGGGCGGCGCGGGCAACGACCAGGGCACGGCCCAGGACGCCGACGAATCCCGGCTCCTGCTCGCCGTCGGTGGCGCGCACATGGCCGGGCTCCCCGCCAACCATGAGCTCCTTGCGTGTGGCGGCGAGTACGTGCGCCTCACCCGCACCGACGGCTCCTATCGCCTGCACGTGCTCGACACGCCCGTCGGGCCGCGACCCGGGATCGAGCGCATGAAGGGCGGCGGGCCGGGCGTCGAGGTGGAGGTGTGGTCGCTGCCGACGTCGCAGCTCGGCGCCTTCAGCGCGAAGGTGCCGCCGCACCTCGCGATCGGCCCGGTCACGCTCCTCGACGGCTCCACGGCGCTCGGCTTCCTCGGCGCCGCCAGCGACGAGGTCGCCGGCTCCCGCACGGTACGCAGCTGGAGGGCGTTCGCCAGCGGCGCATGAGCAGCGCGCGAGCGGGACGGCGGGGCACGGAGTTCGTGACTCCGTCAAGACAGCGGCGCGCTGGTCCGGTATCAAGTGTGTCGTGATCCGCCGCGTAGCCCCGCCCGTCCCGGGCCTCCTCCACGCTGCTCGCCGCGCGTTCCTCGCGTGCGGTCTGGTCGCCACCGTCGCCGGACTGCTGCCCTCGAGCGCCGCCGCCGCGCCGTACGCGATCACGCGCTGCACCTACGCGAAGCTGCCCACCGCGCCGGCCGGCACGCGCGCGCCGATCTCCACGGCCGTGGGGACCGTGCCGAACGACCTCTGCGGCGACGGCTTCGGGTACCGGTTCGACTTCTCCAACCACACGCTCAACACGTCGAAGGGCTCGCGGGCCGGGGTGCGGTTCACGCTGCCGGACTCCACGCCCGACCTCACCATCCTGAGCGTCTCGGCGCGGGTCACGCTGCTCGCGAAGACGGGCGACAGCGCCTCGTCCGGCAACCTCGCGTTCGTCGATGAGACCAACGGCGGCGTGAGCGCGGCCGTCGCGAGCTGGGGCGGCGGAGCGACACCGCAGCTCGGCCCGTCCGACCTCACGACGCCCTCGACCTGGAAGCCGTCGCGCAGCATCCTCTTCGGGGCCACGTGCGCGTCGACGTGCACCTTCGCCGGGGGCACGAACCGCGACCTGAAGATCGAGAAGCTGTCGTTCGTCCTCGACGATCCCTCCCCGCCGTCGGACCCGACCTTCATCGCCACCGGCCTCCTCGCGCCCGGCCCGGTGCAGGGCACGCAGACCCTGTCGGTGACGGCGTCGGACAACGGCTCCGGCGTCGACCGGGTCGAGGTGCTCACGCCCGCGGGCGCGCTGCTCGCGACGACCGTCCCCGCCGACGGCTGCAAGCCGAACTACGCGGAGACCTGCCCGCCGGTGCGATCCGCCGACCTCGCGATCGACACGACCCGCCTCCTCCCCGGCACCCAGCGCCTCAGCGTGCGGATCACGAACGCCGCCGGCCTCTCGCGCACCGTCGACACGCCTGCCTTCACGATCCCCTCGCCCGCCGTTCCCAAGCCGCCGGCGGCCCCCAACGGCGACTCACTCGGCGGCGCGGTGCTCACCGCGACGAAGGGCTCGGCCGGCACGAAGGCGAAGACGACGGTCGCCTACGGCCACACCCTGCGCCTGCAGGGGCGACTGCTCAATCGCAGCAAGGCGCCGATGGCCGGCGTCGAGCTCGACGTGCTCGAGACCCCCACCACTCCCGGCGCAACGGCCTCGGTGATCGCGATGGTCACGACCGACCGCCGCGGCGCCTACCGCTACCGGTACACCGCGAAGGCCCCGGCGAAGGTGTCGGTCGCCTACGCCAGGCACCGCGGCGCCGGCGACTACGAGACCGCCCGGCCGCTCGCGGTCTCGGTGCTGCCCGACGTGACGCTGCGTGCGAAGCGCAGGACCGTTCGGCGCGGCGCGAAGGCGACCTTCGCCGGTCGCGTCGCCTTCGACCCGCAGCCCGCCGCCGGCGTGCCGATCGGCATCCAGGTGTTGCGCGGTGGCCGCTGGGCGACGGTCGACGTGGTGATGCTCGGCGACGGAGGCCGCTTCACCTGGACCTACCGCTTCGGGGCCCGCGGGCCCTACCGGTTCCGGGCCCGCACCTTTCCGAGCACGTCGCTGCCGGCGTCGACCTCGCTGAGCACGCCGCTGCGCGTGCGCTGAGCGACCTCGCGCAGCGCGAGAAGCGACACCGGCGGGGGCGCTAGTCCTCGCGCTCGCCCTCGTCGGCGCCGAACGCGCGCAGCAGCACGATGAAGTCGTCGAGTTCCTCGTCCTTGACCGGCGAGGTGTCGTCCTTGTCCTCCTCGTTGCCCCAGCGCAGCTCCTCGCGGATGCTGACCGCGATGGCGTCCTCACCGTCGACGAGATCCTCGAGGTGGCCGATCCAGACGATGCAGTAGAAGTCGTTGACGAGGTCGTCGAGGCCCTCGGAGTCGTGCGGGCGCAGCTCGCGGATGTCCTGGAGGGCGTGGTCGAGGTCGAACTTCGCCTCGTGCCAGTCGTCCTGGTCCTCGACGAACGCCTCGGAATCGACGAACGCGTGGGCGTCGAGCAGGGCGTACTCGAGCTCGGCGCGGGTGCGGTACCAGAAGAACTGCTGCTCGCCGTCCTCCCACGGATCCTGCACGAGCACGCCGAACGGGCACTCCCGGGGATCGGCGTCACGGGCCTCCGTGAGCGTGGCGATCACCTGCTCGTGGGCGGTGTACACCTTGCGCTGCGGGCCGTCTGACACCCCGCAAGGTCTAACAGCTTGGGCGCCTCGCTGGATCGCGATCCCGTGAAGGGCCCGCGGGCTACTTGATCTTGACGGTCTTCTGGAGCTCGACGACGCCCTTGGCGCCGCCCCGGCGGAAGGTGATCCGGTAGTCACCCTTCGGCAGGCGCTTGTGGGTGACGGTGATCGGAACGCCCGCCTTCACGGTGATCGAGAGCGCCTCACGGAACACGTACTTCGTCTTGCGCTTCTTGCCCTTGCCCGTGACCTTCTTCGCCTCGATCGTCACCCAGACCGGCGCTTCGCGCGAGCCCGTCACGGTGAGCTTGGTCTTCGTGAGCTTCGCGTTCGAGAGGCCGACGGGCGGGAGGTCGGCGCCGTTGCCGAGGTTGGGGACCGGGGCCGGAGTCGGCGTGGGCACGGGGACCGGGACCGGCGTCGGAACGGGCGTAGCCGCCACGACGGGCACGCGGGTCGACGCAGGAACCGTCGGCAGTGGGAGCTTCGACGCGGCCTTGAACGACCACGTGCGAGCGATCGACGGGATCGACGGGTCGGTCGCGTCACTGGAGAAGTGGAAGTTCACCGTCGCCTCGTACGTGGCGCCGACGACCAGCGGCTGCACCGGGATCACGATGCCGCCCGGCGAGAGGTACAGGCCGAGGTTCTGGCCCTTGACCGGGTCGGCGGTGCCGACGGTGGTGTTGTCGACGGTCCTGACGGCGAGCTGCTCGTTCGTGTCCTTGCGCTTCAGCGAGGCGGAGACGATGTTGCCGAGGGAGCCGTACCAGCCGGCGCCGGCCTTCGCCGCGAAGAAGTAGAGGTGCTGGCCCGTGGTGGTGCCGACCGTCGGGTTGCCGGGGGTCGAGAGGCCGACGAACGCGCCCGGCACGAACGGGCCCTCGAAGGCCTTTTCGCTCGCGAGACCGACGCCGCCGTCACCGGGGAAGCTGAACGTCTGGCTCGCGGCGAAGGGGCGACTCAGGTCGCGGATGGTGGTGAGGCAGCCGTCGGCCGCCCCGGAGCTCGCGATGAACGGGTTCATCATCTGCATGAAGTGGATCGGCGCCGACTGGAAGTCGTTGCGTCCGTCGGACCAGAACGACGACCCGCTGCCGGTGAGCACGCTGGTGCCGCCGGCGTTCTTGCCCTCTTCGGTGTAGCCGGGCTTGGTGGGGTCCTCGTCGTGGTCGAGGATGCCGCCGTTGGCCTGGATGTAGGCCATGTGCGCGGCACATCCGGCACTGAAGCCGGGGTTCTCGACGACGTCGCCGGGAATGCCGTTGAGCGCGCGCTGACCGTTGAGCGCAGCGATCTCCTGATCGGGCTGCAGGATCCCAGCACTGGCCGGCGACGCGGCCAAGCCGGCGGCTGCGAGCGTGAGGACAGCGACGAGGAGCGGGCGCACACCTCGAGTATCGACCAGAGGAGCACAACGCTGCAACTCGGCCGGAAGCAGCGCCGGCCTTCAGAGGCCAGCGCTGTGACGCGGGTGCGTCAGTCGACGTCCCAGACGACCGGCTTGCCCAACACGGCGTTGCCGGCGAGCTGGACCTGGGCGTCGCCGCCGAGGGGGATCTTGATGCCTTCGATGCGGCGGACGTGCTTGACGATCTCGGGCTGGTCGAGGACCGCGTCGATGATGTACGGCACGGCGTCCCAGAGGGCGGAGCGCTGGGAGGCGGCGTTGCGACGGTGGCCGGCGACGAAGAGGTAGATGTCGAAGCGGGGCTCTTCGTGCTCGTCGAAGCGCGGGGAGTCGCCGTCCTCGTCGGTGACGACGAAGTGCTTGCGCAGGCGCTTGAACTGGGCCGGGGTCGCGAGGAGGGCGACGTAGGCGAGGGCCTCGAGGAGGGCGAGGAGCGGGTCGATGTCGTCGCCGTACTTGAGCTCGCCGATGATCGGGAGCGCGTCGGCGTCGTTGCTCTGCAGGAGCAGGTCGATGTTGAAGAGCTCGTTCGGGTCGCCCTCGGGGGCGTCCTCACCCTCGAACCGGGCCTCGGCCTTCGTGCGCAGCGGGGCGACGGCGTAGCCGGCGTAATCGGCGGCGAGGGCCGGGGCGCCGGAGACGGTGACGCCGCCCGCCTCGAACATCGCGTACTTGATCTCGTGCGCCTTCTGCTCGTCGGTCTTCGGACCGGTCTTCGGAGCGGGCTTGCGCTTCGTCGACTTGACGGGCTTCGGCGGGGGCTTCGGGCCCTTCTTCGTCTCGGCGGTGTTGAGCGCGACGCTCACCTGCGCCGTGCCGAAGGCGTCCTCGAGCTGCTTCATCGAGCGATCGAAGATGGCCGCGAGGGCTTCGGGCTCCTCGATCAGCTGGTTCTTCCACGCAACGCGCTCGGCGGTGGAGAGGCCCTCGACGCGGTGATACTCCCGCAGGATGTCGACGTAGGGGACCGTCGCGGTCGCGGTGGCGTCTGAACTCATGCGCAGCAGACTATCTCCTCGGGGGCTTCGCCCATGGCGGGCACGTTGCGTCATCGCCGCTGGCGCACACCCGCGCCCAGGCTCGGCGCTCGTACTGGACACCCCTGCTTGGTTATGTCTGCCCGGTGATCCACCCACCTGTGCGTCGTCTCTCGTCCCCTTCGGCGCCCTTGTGGCCGGCTGCCGTGCTCGTGGCGCTGGCCGTCGTGGTCTGGTCCGCGTCGCTGGCGAGCCCGACCGCCCAGGCCGCTCCTTCCGCAACCGCTTCGGCTGCGCGCGCCGTCACCGCCGCCGCGACACCCGCGCCGCGGGTCAAGGGCCTTCCGGCGCGACCCACGTTCGACCCGCGGGCGTTTCCGGGATCGAGCGCCGCCGCGGTGCGCCAGCAGGCCGCCCAGTGCGTCGTGCCGCAGAAGCTCGGCGTGGTCTACCTGATCGACGACTCGGGCTCGATGGGCTCCAACGACTACGAGAAGCTGCGGGCCAGCGCGGTCGAGCTCGGCATGCGCGAGGTCGGCGCCGGTGGCGTCGTCGCCGGCATCCGCTTCGCCGACACGGCCTCGACGATCTTCGGCGCAACCGACCTCGCGACCACCCCCGCGCCCGGGGTCGACGCCATCCGCGCGCCCCTGAAGTCGCTCGGCGGCACCGGCTACTCCAACGCCTTCGCCGCCGCCAAGACGCAGCTCGCCTCCTTCCCGGCCACGGTCGACCAGAAGATCGTCGTGCTCCTCTCCGACGGCGAACCGACCGACGGCTTCAACGCGGCCACCGAGGTGCCGGCGCTCGGCGCCCGGATCTATCCGATTGGCTTTGGCTCCGCCGACAACGCCCAGCTCGCGCAGATCGCCGGGCTCTCGGGCGGCCTCACGCAGGCGGTCGCCTCCGACCAGTCGACGCAGGGCGCGATCAGCCGCGCGGTCGCCTCGGCCCGCTGCCAGCCGGTCGACGCCCCCGAGACCTTCGACCTCGCCCCGGGCCAGTCGCGCCGCGTGCCGTTCACGATCCCGGCCAACCAGCCGTCGTTCTCGGCGATCGCGACCTGGGGCAAGGGCGCGATCGACGTGACGCTCGTGCGTCCCGACGGCACCTTGATGGCCCCGGGCGCGACGAACCCGACCGAGTCCCTCGAGGTGACGGCGTCGACGGCGCGGGCCGCGGTCACCTCGCCGCCCGCCGGCGTGTGGACGGTCGTCCTCAAGGCCAAGCAGGAGAACGTGCGCAAGATCAGCGTGGCGATCGACCTTCTCGGCGGTGGCAACCAGCAGCACCCGATGGAGAACGAGCCGTCCCCGCTGGGCGAGGGCTGCACCACGTCCTTCACGGCGAACCAGCGGGTCGCGTGGTCGCGTTGCTTCCGGGCGATCGAGGGCGGCGTGGAGTCGACCGAGCCCGTGCGCATCGCGGGCATCGACCTCACGCCCGTCGACGGCAAACCGATCCGCATCCTCTCGGCGGGCGGTCGGCTGGAGTCCGACAACGTCGACGTGTCGATCTTCGCGCGCA
>JAURVW010001381.1 GCA_030655275.1 Solirubrobacteraceae bacterium | reverse complement strand
CTCGGCGCTGCGGGCCGAGGTGCAGGCCGGGATCGACGCGTTCGTGCGCTGACCGGGCCGCGCGCCGCGCCCGGCCGCCGCGGGATCGACGGAGTTTCGCGGCCGAAAACGGATTCGACGGAGTCTCGGGCCGGTTTCGGCCGAGAACTCCGTCGTGTCCGCGGGCGCGGTGGGGTGGGGCTGGGGTGGCGTGGCGAGGCGGCGCCGCGCCGCGGCGTCAGCTCGAGGCGGCGGCTCGGCTCGGCAGGGGCTGCACGCCGAAGGCCTTGGCGAGCTTGTCGATCTTCTCGGCGCGGCCGAGGCGCGGCAGGTCGCTGCCGTCGCGGATGACGCGGCCACGGGCCTCGAAGTCGTCGAGGAAGTCGCGCGCCCAGGTCACGTCGCTCTGGGTGGGGCTGATGACCTCGTTGATGACGGGCAGCTGCTCCACGTCGAGGCAGAGCTTGCCGGTGAGGCCGAGCGCCACCGCCACGGCCGACTGCTCGCGCAGGATCGGGTGGCTCGACGAGACCGTCGGCCCGTCGATCGGGCCGGGCAGCTTGCCGACGCGGCTCGCCACGACCAGGCGCGAGCGCGGGTACGCCATCGCGATGTCCTCGGCGCTCGTGCCGGTGTCACGGCGGTAGTCGCCGGAGCCGAACGCGAGACGGAACGCGCCGCGGGCCCGCGCGATGGAGACCGCCTCCTCGATGCCGAGGGCCGACTCGATCAGCACCAGCACCGGCGTGGTGCCGCCGAGCCGGTCGAAGGTCTCGGTGACGTGCGCGGCATCCTCGGTCTTCGCGAGCATCACTCCGCGCAGGCCCGGCACGCCCTTGAGCTGGTCGACGTCGTCGCTCCAGAAGTCGCTGGCGCGGTCGTTGATGCGCACCCAGCCCTCCCCGCCGCCCGCCAGCCACGAGGTGACCCCGTCGCGCGCCGTCGACTTGTGCTTCGGGTCGATGGCGTCTTCGAGGTCGAGCACGATCTGGTCGGCGCGCGAGCGCTCCGCCTGGTCGAACTGCTCGGTGCGGTTCGCCGAGACGAGCAGCCACGAGCGGGCGATCTCTCCGGGCACGGCGATGGGTCCGGTGGGGGGTGTCTGGGTCAACGTGATCTCTCAGCTTCGGTTCGTCGGAGTCGTCGGGCGGGCGCGTGGCCCGCATCCAGTATTCCCTGTCTCGCCGGGATCACCGCTCCGGATGCGCCGTTGTGCTCGTTGTGTTCATTCTGATCGCGCGGCCCGTGCGCGCAGACGCGGTGCCAGGTCGCGCTCGAACAGCTGCAGGAACCGGCGCTGGTCGTGGCCGGGCGCGTGGAACACGAGGTGCGTGAAGCCCCAGTCGAGGTACGGTGCGATCGCGTCGACGACGGCGTCGGGATCGGCGCCCACGATCCAGCGCGAGGCGACGGTCTCGATCGGCAGGGCGTCGGCGGCCCGCTCCATCTCGATCGGGTCGGTGATGTCGTGCTTCTGCTCCTTCGAGAGCGACAGCGGAGCCCAGAACCGCGTGTTCTCGAGGGCGGCGGCCTCGGACTCCTCGTAGGAGAGCTTGATCTCGATCATCCGGTCGATGCCGGCGCCGGATCGGCCCGCCGCCTCGGCGCCCTCGCGCACCGCGGGCAGCAGCTGCTCGGTGTAGAGCTCGGCGCCCTTGCCCGAGGTGCAGATGAAGCCGTCGCCCGCGCGGCCGGCGTAGCGCGCCACGACCGGTCCGCCGGCCGCCACGTAGATCGGCACGCCGCCGGGCGCGACGTCGTAGATCGAGGCGTCGACGGTGGAGTAGTACTCGCCCTCGAAGGTGACCCGTTCGCCGCTCCAGAGCGCACGCATCAGCTCGATGCTCTCGCGCAGGCGGGCGAACCGCTCGCGGAAGGGGGGCCACTCGCGGGTTCCGGTGGCGATCTCGTTGAGCGCCTCGCCGGTGCCGACGCCGAGCCACAGCCGATCGGGGTAGAGGCAGCTCATCGTGGCGAAGGTCTGCGCGAGCACGGCCGGGTTGTAGCGGAAGGTCGGCGTGAGCACGCTCGTGCCGATGCGGATGCGCGTGGTGCGCTCGCCCACGGCGGCCAT
>JAURVW010001376.1 GCA_030655275.1 Solirubrobacteraceae bacterium | reverse complement strand
GCCGGTGCTCACTCCGACAGCGCCTCCCGATAGACGTCCTCGACCTGCTCGGTGACGACGTCCCAGGTGAACTCGGTGCGGCGACGCACCTGCGCGGCCTCCGCACGGACCTTCGCCGCCTCGGGGTCGTCGAGGACGCGCAGCAGCGCGGCGGCCATCGCGTCGGCGTCGCCGCGGGGGACGACGAGGCCGTGGACCCCGTCCTCCACGAGCTCGCGGTTGCCGCCCGCGTCGGTGGTGACGATCGGGGTCCCCGACTCCATGTACTCCAGGACGGCCAGCGGCAGGTTCTCGTTGTGCGAGGAGAGCAGGCAGACGTCGGAGGCGCCGAGGACGTCCATCACGTCGTGGCGGCGACCGAGGTAGCGGACGGCGTCCGAGATCCCGAGCTCCGCGGCCTGGGCCTCGAGCTGGGGCCGAACGCCCTCGCGGGCGTGCAGCTCGCCCTCGCCGGCGATGGCCAGCACCGCGTTCGGGTAGCGCTCGCGCACCTGCGCCAGCGCGGCGACGGCGATCTCGTGGCCCTTCTCGTGCCGCAGCATCGCGGCGATGACGATGACGAGCTCGTCGTCCTCGACGTTCATCGTGCCGCGGACGGCCCGGCGGTCGTCGCTGGGCTGCGGCATCGTCGCCGGCGCCGCGTTGGGCACCACGCGGATCTTCTCCCGCGGGACGCCCTGGCGGGTCACGAGCGACTCGAGCGACCAGTGCGACGGCACGATGATGCGGTCCGCCAGCGGCCCGACGAAGTACGGGTTCACGAACGCCTCGGCGCCGGACTCCTTGTAGAAGCCCGGGCCCTTGCCGTGCGAGAACGGCGTCTGCTCGTGGGCGACGTACGTGCCCACGCCGCCGAGGCCCTTGAGCATCGGCCCCCAGGTGTTCGAGCCCACCAGGTGCGTGTGCAGGACGTCGTAGTGCCCGTGGCGGAGGTGCCGGACCAGCGGGCGCCACTCCCAGAGCTTCACGACGCTGGTACGACCGAGCGAGATGAGCCGGACGCCGGCCTGCTCGAGCCGCTGCACGGTCGGGCGGAACGTGTCGGTGTCGTGGTCCTCCGGCCGTAGTCGCGAGGAGACGATCGTCACGTCGTGGCGCTCGGCGAGCCGCACGACGATCTCGATCGCCGCCCGCTCCGCGCCCCCTCCGACGAGGTAGTCGGTCATCGTCGCGATCTTCA
>JAURVW010001375.1 GCA_030655275.1 Solirubrobacteraceae bacterium | reverse complement strand
GGCGCGCTTCTTCGGCCTCACCACCGAGCACGCCGGCCGCGATGTGCGCGAGGCGCTCCTCTTCACGCTGCCGCTGATGGCCGGCGCGGTGCTGCTCAAGCTCGCGCTGCGCGAATGGGTGCCGGCGATGCAGGGCCTGCCGCTGTTCCAGATGTTCGCCGAGGCGCCGCCGGGCCTGCCGGCGAGCCGCTTCAACCCCTGGCTCGCCCTCGCCTACGTGGTGTTCGCGCCGTTCCAGGAACTGATCTACCGCGGCGGCGTGCAGGGGCCGCTCTCGCACTTCCTGACCGGCCGCGGGCGCGTCTGGCTCTCGATCGTCGGCGCCAACGTCATCTTCTCGGCGGCGCACCTCTACGTCTCGCCCGGCCTCGCCGTCACTGCCTTCGTCGCCGGGCTGTTCTGGGGCTGGCTGTATGCGCGCCAGGGCCGCCTGATCGGCGTCTCGGTCTCGCACATCGTGCTCGGCTTCTGGGCCTTCGAGGTCGTCGACCTGGGCGTGCTCGAGTAACGCGCGCTCAGGTGTCGAAGGCGTCCGCGGCGACGCCGTCGACCTTCGTCAATGCATCGAGGCGGATCAATTCGCCACTGTCGAGCGCGATGTATTCGACGCCGTCGCGCGCGAACACATCGACGATCAGCGCGTCGACGATGCGCGGCGCGCCGTCCTCCGCGACGTACTCGATGCGGCAGCGCCGCCGCACCGTCGCGACCGACTCCAGCACGTCGTGGAATTCGCAGTTGATCGGGCGGTAGTCGGTCATGGCGTGTCCTCTCTCAGGTCGTTCGCGGGGCCGCGCGAAGACGGCATTCTTGCAGCCTCGATCCGGCAGAATGCCGCACCTCGTTCCACCCCCAGCCGAGCCGCGCCATGACCTCTTCGAGCCCGCACCCCACCCTCTCGATGCCCGCGACCCGCGGCGAGCTGCGCTGCCTCTGGGAAGCGCCGACGACGCTCGGCGAGGGCCTGTGCTGGTCGCCGCGCACGCAATCGCTCTGGTGGCTCGACATCCTCGAACACCGGCTCTACCGCTTGCGCCTGGCCGACGGCGCGCGCAGCGAATGGCAGTTCGACGAGGAGATCTCGGCCGTCGCCGAACGCCGCGATGCGCCGGGCCTGATCGTGACGCTGCGGCACGGCTACGCCCTGTTCGACCCTGACACGCCCGGCGCGCGTCCGCAGATGCTGCATCGGCCGAAGGAGGAGCCCGCCGGCAACCGCTTCAACGACGGCAAGTGCGACAGCGCCGGCCGCTTCTGGGGCGGCACGATGGACTTCGCCTGCGAGGCGCCGACCGGTGCGCTCTACCGCTACGACGCCGACGGCACTTGCGTGCGCCACGCGCTCGGCTTCGCCGTCACGAACGGCCCGACCTGGTCGCGCGACGAGCGCACGATGTACTTCAACGAGACCGTCACCGGCCGCGTCCACGCGTTCGATTTCGACCCGCTCGCCGGCACGATCTCGAACCCGCGCGAGTGGCTGCGCTTCGCGCGCCGCGACGGCCTGCCCGACGGCATGACGACCGACGCCGCCGGGCGCCTCTGGATCGCGCATTGGGGCGGCGCCTGCGTGAGTTGCCACGACCCGGTGAGCGGCGCCGAACTCGGCCGCATCGAACTGCCGGCGGCGCACGTCACGAACTGCGCGTTCGGCGGTGACGACATGCGCACGCTTTTCATCACCACTGCGCGATCCGGGATGACGGCCGAGCAGATCGCCGCGCAGCCGCTGGCGGGGAGCCTGTTCGCGATCGCGCTCGACGCGCCGGGGTTGCCGGCGTCGCTCTTCGCCGGCTGATCGCCGACGCATCAGCGCTTCACCCGCGGTTCGGTGGCGCCTTCGCCGGCCGGCCGCAGCTCGCCGTTGCGCTGGGCGCGCAGCGTCTCGGCCTTGCGTTCGGCGCGGGTTCGGGTCGAGCGGCTCGGCGGTTCCGCCACCGTCGCACCTTCGCCCGCACGTTGCAGTTGGCCGTCGCGTTGCGCCTGCCGGGTCTCGGCCTGGCGCTCGGCACGGGTCCGGGTCGAAGGCGGCTCGGCCGAGCGCCTGAGCGTCGCGCCCTCGCCCGCCGGGGTCAGTGCCT
>JAURVW010001368.1 GCA_030655275.1 Solirubrobacteraceae bacterium | reverse complement strand
GTCGTTTCAGCTGTAGCTGATGCCGTCTGTTTGATAAGTATTGCTTCTGTCGCAGACGTTGGAACTCGTAACGCCATACAAGTTCCTGATGGTAGTGATCCACCACTCGCTGCGGATTCCTCCCCGACATAAACTCAATCTTGTACAGTTTACGTTCAAACGACGAAGAGTAGTGCCACATCGGCCCCCATCCTAGTCCAGCGAGCTCCCCTGAGTTGATCAGGAACCTGAGATAGCTGCGGTACTCGTACATATCGAAGTCGTCCAATTGAATGGGGTGCAACAGCGTGTCGCGCTCTGGATCGAATGGCACGTACTCATCAAGGCTGCTTCGGTGGCGGTCCGCGTCGGTGTCTTGAATGCCACTCACACCGCCATCGAATGGCTTAAAGTCACGGGTCGTGCACGTCAGAAAGAATTTATTCGGATGCTGGTTCGCACTCAGCATCATCAGGTTTAGGCCTCGCACAAAGCTAAGCCGTGCGGCTGGAATGCGTGGCAACTCCTGGGGATACAGATCGATGTCTGTGGAACCATCGTTGTAGGTTGCAAGGGTTCGCAGGAAATCTGGGTGGGGGTACCTGAAGTGCGTATTCTGAGAGAAGAGGTTCATACCGTCGACCACAAACAGAATGGGCATGCGTTGCTCTGCAAGCAACTCGTCCATGAGGAACTTCATGGCTACGCTCTGTCGATCAACGGACGCTGGGGCGGACGCTTGATACCCCCATTGGCACAGCTCGAACACATTCGAGGGGCTCCTCTCACCCTGCTCAACAGGCAGGTCGGCGGGTGTCTTGCGAAGCTTCCATTGCTGCAGTGCGGCGCGGTTCGCACGCGAAAAGTACTCTAGAAGGGCACGGCTCGCATCAGGGGCATCAAAGAACCCAGGCAGGATGGTGCTAGGCCAGCACCACTCACCATGAGTCCACGACTTTGCATTGGGGACGTACATGGTGAGGATGCCTCTGCTACGGGCAAAGTGCACTGCTTGGCACAGCAGGGCGCTCTTGCCCGTCCCTGTTGGGCCATCGAATATGAGGCCTGCCCGGCCACCGG
>JAURVW010001365.1 GCA_030655275.1 Solirubrobacteraceae bacterium | reverse complement strand
TCGGTGGCCTGTCCGACGGGCTCTCGGGCCTGCTCGGCGGCAACGCCGGGACGAAAGACAATCCGGGTGCCGCCAACGGCGTCTCCGGCCTCCTCGACAGCCTCCTGAAGCCATGAGCCCTCGTACCGTGAGAACGCCCGGCCGCCGGTCGGCGGGCCGGCGCCGTGGGCGTGGCAGCACGCTCCTCATCGGCGGCATCACCGTCGTCTTCCTGGCGGTCGCCTCGCTGATCGGCTACCGGGCGGCGGAGACCGTCCCGGGTCGCCAGTACTACAACCTGAAGGCCGAGTTCACCCAGGCCGACAACCTGTCCAACCACTACGAGGTCCGCATCGGCGGCCTCCGCGCCGGCCAGATCCTCAAGCCGCGCGTCCGCGACGGCAAGGCGCTGGTGGACCTGCGGCTCGACAAGAAGTTCGCACCGCTGAATTCCGACTCGAAGCTCCAGGTCCGCCTGCGCTCCGCGGTCGGTGTCCGCTACCTCGAGATCATCCCGGGCAAGAACGGCACGCCGCTCAAGGAGGGCGCCACGATCGCCACGTCGAACCAGACGCCGAACGTCGCGCTCGACCAGGTGCTGGGCACCCTCGACACCCCGACCCGCACCAAGGCCCGCACGTTCCTGAACGAGCTCGGCACCGGCGCGGACGGCAACGGCGACAGCATCAACCTCGCGCTCCGCAAGCTGACGCCGCTCCTCAAGGACCTGCAGACGCTCGCCAAGCCGCTGAACGCCCGGGCCGGCATCACCGCACGGCTGCTGCGCAACACGAACGCCGGCGTCGGCGCCATCGATGGGGTCCGTACGACCCTGGCGCAGACGTTCGATCCCGCCGAACGCGCGCTGAAGCCGCTGGCCGACGACGCCGACGACATCGGCACCACGCTCGACGAGGCCACCCCGACCCTGAACCAGCTGCGCAACCAGCTGCCGCAGATCGACCGGCTCGTCGCCGCGGTCGACGGCCTGGCCCGCAACGGCCGGCCGGCGCTGCAGCAGGCCCCGGCGGCCCTGCGCGAGACGACC
>JAURVW010001363.1 GCA_030655275.1 Solirubrobacteraceae bacterium | reverse complement strand
CGTTATCGTTATAAATTTACCTTTTAATTGTTGCTGTATGTACCATCCGAATAGAGTATCTATCATATGAACCCCTCTTCAATCGTGAGTATCTGACCTGCTGTTAAACTCACTTTCTTTGATATTGGCGTAAAACCTTTTAAACTGATTGTAATTGTATGGGTTCCCGGAGTTACTTCTTTATATACCGGCGGCGGACCTATAATATTTCCATCTATCCGTATCTCGATAGGGTAAGGTACTCCCGGAGGCGCTGTCACTGCCGGGATATCTATTATCCCGGGTACCTGTTCTACAGGTGGTAAAACAGGAATGGATATTATGGGAACTTCCGGTACTGTGGGTGTTGTGACTTCAGGCACATAGGGCTGCTGCGGTAACGTCAGCGATATCTCGCGTATCTTTTCCCGCGCTATCCTCTGAGCTTCAAGCTGTCCCAGATACGATTCCCGTTCCTTCTTCAGCCTCTCCAGGATATCGGGTACTGCCCTGCTCACCGTAATGGTCTTGCAGTCCCTCGCCTCCCCGAACTGAGAGCACTGGCTGCTCTTGGGCACGCTCACGCATAATTTGTGTGTGCGTGAAGGCTCTACTGTGGCTTTCCATGTAAATGACACAAACCCGCCGCTGGTAGTGCCACGGGATATTTCATTTCCATCAACTAAAAATATCGCGGTCTCACCGCTGCTTGGCGATGTTCCGCAGACCACGCTCGCGGTTATGGTCACGTCCATACCGTCAAACGCTTCCAGGGGCGCGCCTACGGGATAGGTGAGGATTTTCGCTATCTTTCCGAGTTCAGGCGGTGGAATAGCAGGACATTTTTCACCTGTCGGAACAAAGACGTTTATTCCGGTTACAGGATCCCTTGTACATCTCGCTATAACTATTTCTGTCCCGTCCGGACACCTGAACGTTTTTGTTTCGCCTTCAGTACATGGCTGTGTTATTCCTGTTGGAATTAATGGAGGCACATATAAAGATGCAGCCGGGATATTGCAGTCAGGCAGGGTCGATCTTAT
>JAURVW010001362.1 GCA_030655275.1 Solirubrobacteraceae bacterium | reverse complement strand
GACCTCCCCCACCGGCACGTAGTCGATGACCGCGGACTCCAGCGGCATCGGCAGCGCCTCCTGGGCGGAGAAGCGGACGGCGGCATCGAGCTCCTTGCCCTCGGCGATCGGCGGCAGGTCGAGGACGCGGACGACGATGCGCTGGTTCGCGACGCCGATCCGGACCTTCTTGGACAGCCCCTTGTGGGAGGCCCAGATCTCTCGCAGCACGGCCGCAAGAGCCTCGGCGTCGATCACCTCCCCGTCGCGCACCACGTGGGCGTCGAGCGGTGCGATGGCAGCACGCTTGACGCGTGCTCCACCGGCGCTCGCCACCTCGGCGATGGCAACATGGCCGGGTTCGATGTCGACGCCCACGAGGGTGGGGACGCGTGAACCGCGACCCGTCGATGAACGGTTGATTTTCGGAGGGCGAAGAGATTGCAAGAGAGGGGCTCCTACATGCAGTCGTCGGTCATACCGCGCCCCGACTTGAGCCCTCCCCGTGCCGACTTGGGGGTCAGGAGTCGAAGGTGTCCAGGTAGCTGTCCCACAGATCGGCTCCAACGCAGAACGCGATGATTCCGCCGAGGGCCAGGAACGGGCCGAACGGCACTTTCATCTTCCGTGCATTGCGGCCGTACTTGGCCATCAGGACCAATCCGACGGCCGTGCCGGTGATGAACGCGATGAAGATTCCGGGCGCGAGCGCGCGACCGAGCGCAAGGCCCAGGACGCCCATGAGCTTCACGTCCCCCATGCCCATGTGCGAGCTCAGGACGAGCGAGAGCAGCAGGAACGGCGCGACGATGATCGCGGCCGCCAGGAGGCGCTCAGGCTGCCCGTGGAGGTCCAGGAGCGTGCCGGCGATCACGAGCGCGATCGCGGTCGGGCCCGTGATGAGGTTCGGGACGCGCTTGAACTCGAGGTCGATGAAGGTGATCGGCACGAGCGCCGTCACGAGGATCAGGCCGAGGGCGATGCGGGCGCCGTCGTCCCAGGCCACCCACACCACGCCGGCGTAGAGCAGGCCGGTGAGGAGCTCGATGAGCGGGTAGCGCGGCGAGATCGGGTTCTTGCACTCGCGGCACTTGCCGCGCAGGGCGAGCCACGAGATCACCGGGACGTTCTCGAGAGCCGTGATCTCGTGCTGGCAGTTCGGGCAGCGCGACCTGGGCGACACCACCGACTCGCCTCGCGGCAGGCGGTAGATGACGACGTTCAAGAACGAGCCGATCGCCAGACCGGCGATCAGGGCGAGCACGATGGCTGCGAGCACGATGTGACCTTCGGAGGGGTCGGGAGACGAACAGGGGAAACGCGAAGTGGCCGCACCGGTTGGCGCGGCCACGTCGAGATTCGGTGCTACTTCGGCGGATCCTGCGCCGGGGACTGCTCCTGGAAGGTCTTGATCCTCCAGGCCGACTGCACGGGATCCAGGAACTTCGGAGGCGAGCGGACCGCGAGGCGATCGTCGTACTCGTACTTCTTGAGGTAGCCGGTGGTCGAGGAGCCGCGGCTGCCGGTACCGACCGGACCACGGAACTTCTGCGAGATCGCGCCGAACACGTTGAGGTCCTCGAGCGAGGCGCCGCAGCGGTAATTGTCGACGATGAACGAGTGCGCGAGCGTGAGCAGGGCGGCATCGATGCGCATGTCGGTGACCGAGCCCGGCCCGTTCACGGCGCTCGAGGGACTCGAGTTGCACGTCGCCTGGTTCGTCACCGGGTGGTAGACCCGGATGAAGTTCTGGGCGATGAGCCCGAGCAGGGCCGGGCTCGATGCCGCGCGCTTCGTGTGGTTCATGATGATCACGTCGTCGGCCGCGCCGATGGTGAGGCTGGAGTTGTACTCACCGCTCACCTTCGCGATGCCGCAGCCGGTGCGCGCTTCGTAGGGCGCGTCGACGCGGTAGCCACCGTCGCAGAGCGGGCCTTGCGCCTTGTCGATGCGGTTGTCGACGAAGAGGACGCCCTCCGTCGGGTAGGCGACGCGGGTGTTGTTGTAGACCACGCCGTCTGCGCGACGGCCCGTGATGTTGAGGCCGGAGGCCGACATCACGATCGTGGTCTCGCCACGGAAGGTGTAGTCCGCGGCCGCTTCTTCCTTCAGGCTCTTGTTGGAGGCAGGCAGCTGCAGGAGCGGCTGGTTGTAGCGCCAGGTGCCCTTGTTCGCGTCGCGAACCGGCTGGTTCTCGTAGTTGACGTCCGGGGACGAGGTGCCGCAGGCAGGATCCTGGCGGTAGCTCGAGGCGATCGTGCCCGTGCCCGGTGCCGACGTCTCGACCGCGTCGCTCGGCTTGCGACCGAAGTCGGGCTGGCCGCAGAGCAGCGGTGAGTCGTTCGTGTGCATCGGTCCGAGCACGGCGTCGCCCGTCACGAAGCGGATCTCGCTGCACTCGACGGTGTGGTCGGCCCACGTGCCGGCGTTGGAGCCGGAGTCCAGGAGGACGCCGGAGGAACGCGACCGGTTGCCGATGAACTGCTGGTCCTCGCGGAAGGCGTTGTTCTCACCGCGCTCGTAGGAGTAGTAGGAGCAGGCATCGTTGCCCCAGGCGACGACGTTGCGCTGGGTAGCGCCGTTGGGGTTGCGGCCCGGATTCTCACGGGTGTCGCGGTTGAGGGTCGGCGAGTTCGACTTGTAGGTGGCCGGATCCATCACTTCGTAGTCGGTGAAGTAGATGTAGTCCAAGAACGACTTGCGCTTGAAGGTCGCGATGAGCGTGCGCGTCGGCCCCGAGGGCAGGTTGGTTGCCGGGTTCACGGCGCGGCCGCTGACGCGGACGCGGAAGGTGGCCGTCGTCTTGTCGATGACGGTGTCCTCCGGCTTGGAGGGGTTGCACGCCGTCGCCCCGTTGGCCGGCAGCGTCTCGATCGCGTAGGCGCCGACAGGCGCCAACTTGCCGGTGTTGAGCGTCGTCGGATCGGTCTCGCTCACCGTCGGGGCGTTGAGCAGCTTCCAGTTGGTGCGGGTGTCGGACGTCGGTCGCGCCTTGCGGTCCCAGTACTGGTAGACGCCGTCGTTGGGCACCGTGCACTTGTCCCAGTAGTTGTTGTCGACGAGCAGCTTGTGCACGTACACCTGGAGGCCCGCCTCGGCGGCCGCGAAGGCGCCCTTGCGCTGCTGGTCGCTGCGGCCGGGGGCCTGGTCGCCGCCGACGGCGGTCATGGTGACGGCCGTCGAGAGGGTGAGCATCATGATCACGCCCATGGTCACGACCATGGAGAAGCCCTCGTCGGCGCGTAGCGCACGAGCGCTGCGGCGAAGGACGGTAACTAGATGCACAGAGGGCTCCTCGTCGGATCGGAGGGATCGGCCGTACGCACGGAGACCCGGTTGAAGAATTGGACGGGGTAGACCTTCTTGCGAGAGTTCTTCGCGCGACGCGGCCGTGAGAGGTAGTTGATGTCGACGATCACCACCTTGGAGATGTTCGCGGTGGAGACGCCCCGTCCGAGCGTGTTGACCGCGTTGGCCGTCGACGTCACGAGCGGATACGGCGTGGCCGACGGGCGCCCGACCTGGACGTTGCTCGGGTCGTAGCCGTAGTACTGGAAGATCGCGATCGGCAGGCCGGCCTTGTCGACCGCGCGCTGCACATCCTCGGCGAGGACGACCTTGCGCTTGAGCACGTTGAAGGTGAAGGGCGCAGCGGTCTGGTTCGTCCACCAGACGGTCTCAACGATGTCGCCGACGTCACCTCCACCATCCTTGAACTGGACCGGATCCTTGACCCACTCCAGGCGCCGGCGCTCGAGGCGCTGCCCCTTGAGGTTCTCGTCCGCGACGCTGGAGTAGAACTCCATGCCGAGGTCGGCGGCCCAGATCATCGCGGGCGTCGCCGAGTCCAGGCACTGCTGGGACCGGATGTCGCGGGTGATGCGCTCCATGGCCACGCGGCCGCGAGCGTTTGCGTCGATACGGTCGGCGGTGTTGGCCTGGCTCTTCGTCGCGGCGTCCCACATGCCATAGGCGAGCATCAGGACGACCATGCCGGCGAGGAGACCGACCATCACCTCCACGAGGGTGGTGCCGCGATCGTCGTCGACGAGTCGCTCCTTGGAGACGGCCTTCAGCCGCTCCTGGGCGTAACGCAGCATCATGCGGTGCAGTCCGTTCCGTTGGCGGTGCCGTCTTTGCGCAGGATGATCGGGCGGACCTGCGGGTTGTCGAACTCTTTGTTGACGACGTTCGCATCTCGGAACGTCCAACGAGTGCCGTTGATCACGGCCGAGACGCAGAGGGTGCCCTTCAACGTGTACGGGAAGCCCGGGTCAGCGAGGCGTCCGCTTCGTAGGTTGAGCGAACCCAGGGACTGCGTCGTGTCGAAGTAGGTTGCGCCGCAGCCGGCGTAGAAGCTGACCTTCGCCGCGATTGGGTTGCCAGGCAAGAGTGAGGTCTGCCCGTCCGTTACGCGAATGTCGTAGGCCGGCAACTTGACCGTGGCCGCGTTCTGGAACGCCCCGGCGGTGATATTGACGTTCACCAGGTTCGATCCGGACGGAGGACGGTTGTCCTGGCAGGCACCCGCGTACAGCGTGTAGGCCGCCTCCGATGGGAACAGCGGCTTACGCGTGTCCCAAACATCCGTACCACCGGGGTTGGGTCCGTTGACCGTCTCGACGATCGGGCCGCTTGACTGGTCCGGGCTGTAGAGGGCAAGTTCTTTCGGGTAGCTCTTCACGGTCGAGCTGACGAGCGTCTGGCCCAGCAGCTGCAACTCCGCGGTCTTCGTCGTGAACCTCGTGGCGGTCGTGCCGGCGAGGTCGTAGAGGTAGCCGACCTTGTTGGTCGCGCCCGCCGGCACCGAGACGGTGTCTTCGATGTTGGCCCTGCTGTCCTGGTCGACGTAGCCGATGCGGTTGAACGAGAGGGTGTACTGCCCGGCCGCGACGAACGGGAAGACGACGCATCCGTTCTCGTTCGTGGAGTCCGTGTAACTCGTGCCAGGGAACTTGGGCTCGATCGTGACGCTCAGGCCGGAGACGCCGGTCTTGCCGTCGGCGCGGTCGACATTCACGGAGAGCGAGCCGTTCGTCT
>JAURVW010001319.1 GCA_030655275.1 Solirubrobacteraceae bacterium | reverse complement strand
GCCGAAGTTGCCCGACGGCACGGTGAAGGAGAGCTCGGTCCAGCCCCCGGCATCCGTCGCTCGCAGCCACGCCCAGAAGTAGTAGACGACCTGCGCCGTGATGCGCGCGAGGTTGATCGAGTTCACCGCACCGAGGTGCTGGGCGCGCTTGAAGACGAGGTCTCCGGCGAGGTGCTTCACCAGGTTCTGGCAGTCGTCGAAGACGCCCTCGACCGCGATGTTGTGCACGTTCGCGTCGTCGAGCGAGAACATCTGCGCCCGCTGGAAGGCGCTCATGCGACCCTGCGGCGACAGCATGAACACCGCGACGCGCTCCTTGCCGCGGAGCGCATGCTCGGCGGCGGAACCGGTGTCGCCCGAGGTGGCGCCGAGGATGTTGAGCACGGAGTCCCGGCGCTCCAGCGTGTACTCCAGCGCCTGCCCGAGGAACTGCATGGCCATGTCCTTGAACGCCAGCGTCGGCCCCTCCGAGAGTCCGACCAGCGTGATCTCGCCGTCGATGGCGCGCAGCGGCACGACGCCGTCGGGGAAGTCCTCATAGGCGTCGGCGGTCATCCGGGCGAGGTCTTCGCGCGGGATGTCGGTCGCGAACAGGCCGAGCACCTCGGTGGCGAGCTGCGGGTAGGTCAGCGCCCGCCAGCGCTCGAGCGTCTCTCCGTCGACCGTCGGCATCTCGTCGGGGACGGCGAGTCCGCCATCCGGCGCGAGCCCCTCCAGCAGCGTCTCGCTGAACGACTGCGGCTGCATGCCGCCGCGGGTGGAGATGAACGGCACGTTGGCTCCTCGGATCGGGACTCGGCCCCTCCATTCTCGCAGGCTGCGATGGTCGGAGATGACGGGATGACGGATGCCGGCGCGCAACGCTCAGAACAGCGACGTCGGCAGCGACCCCTCGTGCTCGAGCAGCCAGCGCTTGGTCTCGAGTCCACGCCCCGCGTCGCCGCCGGAGTATCCGCCGAGGCCGTCGCCGGCGACGACCCGGTGGCAGGGGACGATCAGAGGCACGGGATTTGCGCCCATGATCGACCCGATGCCCCGTGCCGGGACGTCGGTTCCGCTCCGCGCCGCGAGCCCGCCGTAGGTGATCGTCTCACCGTGCCGGACCGACTCATGCAGGGCCGTGAGCACGGCGCGTGTCGCCGCCGTCTGCACGCCGAGGTC
>JAURVW010001312.1 GCA_030655275.1 Solirubrobacteraceae bacterium | reverse complement strand
TGGCAGCGAGTCTCCGCCGAGGAGCGGGCCGCGGTTATGGCCTGATGGACAACCGAAACGGCGCTGGTCGTGGACGCCGGGCCAAGCGTCGAGGCGCCGTTGCGAAGCGGTTGCAGGGCCGTTGCGGCCGGCCCCTGGACGGGCCGGCCGCGTGCCGGTGCGTCGCGCGCGAGCGAACGTTCGCGTTGCGCGCGCGTGGTGTTACTTGGCCGCGACGCGGACGATGTCGTAGTCGGTCTCGGGCGTCGACGGCGTGCCGAAGCGTGCGTTGACGGCGAACAAGTCGCCGCCGATACGGGCCACGGTCGTCGGCACGCGGAAGCGCGGGCTCGTGATGGTCCGCTCCACGACGCCGGAGGTCGCGCGCATGTCGAGCTTCACGACCGCGATCTGGTTGACGCGGTTCTTCACGACGTAGAGCGTGTTGCCCTTCAGCAGGATGCCGTCGCCCTGGAGGAGGTCGCCGCCGGTGAGGGGCACCTCCTTCGAGACGCCCGTGTCGCCGTCGACCTTGAACACCTTGCCCGTGTGGCTCTGCACGATGAGCAGGTCGCCGGAGCGGTTCAGCACCTCGATGCCGTTGGCCTCGAAGGTGCTCGGATCGGCGTCGTAGGCGAGGTCGCCGGTGATCGGCACCGTCGTGGCGGTCAGCGTGGCGTCGGAGGCGCCGCGAGCCTTCCCCTTGCCCTTGCTGTGGCCCGAGCCGAAGGACAGGCGCGACAGCGCGTGGTCGGCCTTCGAACGGGGGCCGTGGCCGCCGCCGTGGCCATGGTGGCCCCCGCCCGACGCCTTGCCGCCGACGCTCACGCGGTAGAGCTGCTGCTGGCGCGAGTCGGTGAACCAGGCCGCGCCGGCGCCGATGGCGACGTCGTTGATCTGGGCGTTGCCGGTGGTGAGCGTGAGATCGGCGACGTTCGCGCCGGTCTTGGCGTTGTAGACGTAGGCGTGGCCGGTGGTGCCGCCGGCGACGACGAGCGCCTTGCCGGCGACCTTCAGGCCCTGCGAGATCCGGCCGGCCTGCGGCGGCACGAGGATGGAGCCCTGGCCGGTGCGCGGATCGGCGCGGTAGACGGCGCCGGTGGAGAGCGAGCCGGCGTAGAGCAGGCCGCCGGGGCCGCTGGCGATGCCCTCGGGAGAGAAGCCGTTCGGCAGCGCGATCGACTCGGGTCGCGTCGGGGGCGATGCGACGGGGGAGGCCGACGGAGCGGGCGACACGCCCGGCGATGCGGCCGGAGACGGCGACGGGACTGGGCCATGACCGCCGGGACCGCCATGACCGCGGCCGTCGTGGCCACCGCCGGCGATGGCGACGGCTGGCGCCGCGGCCGCGACGGTGAGCGTGGTGAACAGGGCGATCGAACGACGGCGTGTGGGTACCACGGTCATCTCCTCGAGAGTTGGCAGATGCGACCGGTCGCCGGATCAAACGAGCGTTCGCTGCACCGACCATGGCGACCGCGGGTGAACGCGAGGCTACGTCGACCCGGGCGACCCCGGACAAGGGGGGGTCGGCATCACTTGCGGCGACCACTACAGGTTGACCGGGGAACGGTTCCAGCGAACCTGCAGCCGTTCCGCCGACCCAGCCGGCCTCGCCGCAGCGAGGCCGGCGCGCCGCTCAGGCCAGGCCGACTTCGACCGCGCCGGCCACCTCGGCGACCGGGCGCGGGCCCGGGCCGGTGTAGATGGCGCTCGGGCGGATGAGTCGGCCTTCACGCTTCTGCTCGAGGATGTGCGCGGACCAGCCGGCGACGCGGGCGCACGTGAACATCGGGGTGAAGAGCGGTCCGGGGACCTCGGCGAAGTCG
>JAURVW010001308.1 GCA_030655275.1 Solirubrobacteraceae bacterium | reverse complement strand
CTGGAGCGTTACGCGGGCGCCTTCGATCGACTCAGTGCGGCCGGCCATCTCTATCCGTGCTTCTGCACGCGCGCGGAGATCCGTGACGCGACGCGGGCCCCGCACGGCGCGCCGACGGCGGGGTACCCGGGCACGTGCCGCGACCTGCTCCCTGCCGACCAGGAGGCGCGGCGCGCCGAGGGCCGCGTACCGGCCTGGCGGTTCCGGTCGGCGTCCGTGCCCGTCGCGTTCACCGATCTCGTGCTCGGACCACAGTCGCTACCGGCCGAGGACGCGGTGCTGCGCCGCGCCGACGGTGAGTTCGGCTACCAACTCGCGGTGGTGGTCGACGACGTCGACCAGGCCGTGGGCGAAGTCGTGCGCGGCGCCGACCTCCTGCCATCGGTGGCCACGCAGCGCCAGCTCCAGGATGCGCTCGGCCTCCCCCACGTCGCGTACGCGCACGTGCCCCTCATGATCGGCCCCGACGGCGCCCGGCTCGCCAAACGCCACGGCGCGGCGGGGCTGCGAGACGCGCTCGGAGGCACCGCCGGAATCGCGCTCCCGGGCCTGCAGGCGGGCCGTGGCGCCACGCCTGCGGAGGTGCGAAACGCCCTCGCCGCGTCGGTCGGACTGGTCGGATCAGGCGATCAGCCAGGCGTGAAGGCGCTCGTCCAACGCTTCTCGTACGCGCGTTTGCCTGCCGAATCGACCATGATGCATAGATGCTCGCTCTGATCCGCGTCGTGATTCCCGCCGTGCTGTGCATCGCCGGGATCGCGGTGGTCATCGTCAAGGGCGTGTCCGAGGAGTCACTGGAGATCGGCATCCCGGTGTTCTCCGCCGGCGCGTCCGTGTGGCTCCTGAACTTCCTCTACCGCGTCGGCGTGGCAGGCGACAAGGACCGCGACGCCGAGTCCGAGGCGCGCGACTACTTCGCCGAGCACGGGCGGTGGCCGGAGAAGAAGCAGAAGACCGGCGTCGGCCCGGAGGGCGGGCGATGAGCCGGTCGGCCTCGAGCGCCGAGCTGCTCGCCACCAACGAGGACATCCGCGAGTTCTCCCGCCTCGCCAGGGCCCGCGGCCGCTTCGCGATCGACACCGAGTTCGTCGGCGAGGGCAAGTACCAGTCGCTGCTCTGCCTCGTGCAGGTCGCCGTCTACCTCGACGATGCCGGCGCCGAGGACGAGCCGTGGATTCTCCTCATCGACCCGCTCGACCACTCGATCGACCCGGGCCCGCTCAGCGAGGTCATCGCCGATCCCGAGATCGAGCTGATCCTCCACGCCGCCCGACAGGACGTCGCACTGCTGCGCCGCACCTGGCGGACGGAGGTGACCAACGTCTTCGACACCCAGATCGCCGCCGCCTTCGCCGGCCTGCGCGCGCAGATCGGCTACGAGGCCCTGCTGCGCGGTCTGTTGGGCGTCAAACTCCACAAGTCCGCGAGCTTCACGAAGTGGGACCGCCGTCCGCTCACCACCGAGCAGCTGCGCTACGCCCGTGAGGACGTGCTCCATCTCGAGCAGGCCGCGGTCGAACTCCAGGAGCGTCTGCTCGTGTCCGGCCGCCTCGACTGGGCCGTGCAGGAGTGCTTCCCGCTGGCCGCTGCGAGCGACGAGCGCAACGCCGACGTGCTCTTCGAGCGGCTTCCCAAGATCGCCGGCCATGACCCGGTCACCCGCGCGGTGGCCCGCGAGCTCGTCGGCTGGCGTGAGGCGACGGCCTCCACGCACGATCGTCCCGCCCAGCAGGTGCTCGGCGACCAGCCGCTCGTCGAGCTCGCCAAGCGCCGCCCGGCGTCGATCGAGGAGCTCCGGCAGATCCGCGGGCTCGGTGAGGCCAACGGTCGTCGCCGCGCCGAGGGCCTGCTCGCCGCGATCGCCGACGGCCTGAACCGCGAGCCCATCCCGCGTCGTCCGCTGCGACAGCTCGACACGCGCCCGGAGGACGTCGCCGTGATCGCGCTCTGCGAAGCCCTGCTGCGCACGCGCGCCGCGACCGCTGGCCTGGCCTACGAGCTGCTCGCCACCCGTAACGAGCTGCAGCTGCTGGTGTCCGGCCACCGCGAGGACACCGAGTCGGAGGACGTCCGCGTGCTCCACGGCTGGCGCCGCGAGGTGGTCGGCGACGAGCTGCTCTCACTGCTCTCTGGCGAGATCACGCTGCGGGTTGGTCCCCGCGGCGTCGAGCTCACCTAGGCCGCAGGGCATCCCGGCCCCGCCTCGCGGGGCCCGGACTGCCGTGGTGGCGGTGTGGTCAGCGCCCCGGGCGTCGCGGCAGGTACATCAGACGGATGCCACGCGGGCGAGTTCGGCGGTGCTGGTGAGACCTTCCTGCACGCGCCTGATGGCGTCTTCGCGGATCGTCTGCATGCCCTCGGCGCGCGCGACGCGGCCGATCTCGTCGGCGCCGGAGTTGGCGACCACGAGCCGACGGATCTCGTCGCTCACCTCGAGCACCTCGTAGATGCCGATGCGGCCGTCGTAGCCGGTGTCGGTGCACTTCGCGCAGCCCACCGGCTCGTAGGCCGGCTGCATCGTGCCCGGCTCGCCGTCGAGCAGTTCGCTGGCGACCTCGGTGGGCGCCTTGCAGTGGTCGCAGAGGCGGCGCACGAGGCGCTGGCCGACGACGCACGTGACGGCCGAGACGACCATGAAGGACGGGACGCCCATGTCGACGAGGCGCGAGAGCGCGGTCGCGGCGTTGTTCGTGTGGAGGGTCGAGAGCACGAGGTG
>JAURVW010001307.1 GCA_030655275.1 Solirubrobacteraceae bacterium | reverse complement strand
GGTCTTCATCGGTGGCCTCCTCATGGCCGCCGGCAACGCGATCGGGACCTCGCTGTTCCTGGTCGGGATCGCCCTGTTCGGCGTCGTCGTCCTGTTCCAGCTCATCACGCTCCCCGTCGAGTTCGACGCGAGCCGCCGGGCGTTGGCGTCCCTCGAGTCGCAGGGTCTCCTCGGTCCGTCGGAGATGCCGGGCGCCAAGGCGGTACTGAACGCCGCGGCGCTCACCTACGTCGCCGGTTTCCTCGCGTCGCTCGGGCAGCTTCTGTACTTCGTCCTCCAGTTCGCCGGTAGCAACCGCAACTGAGCGCGGTACCCTGATCTGACGCGCCGGTGAACGCAGCGAGGTCGGTCGGTCCGAGGCGGTACCGTCCATCGCGATGAGCGATCCGCAGACCGTCAAGATCGAATCGAAGGGTGCTCAGCCCGCGCCGGGCGGTGCGAACGGCCCCGCCGGCGGACCGGGCCAGGGCGGCGCCCCGGCAACCCCGGGCGGCGCAAACCCCAAGGGAACGCCGCCCGCGCCGGCCAGCGGCCCCGGCCGCGTGAAGCGCACGGCCCGGCAGGTCAAGCAGGCCCTGCTCGTGATCGTCGGCGCGCTCATCGCGATCTTCGCCGTCACGAACCGCGACCCGGTGCGCGTGAACTGGATCTTCGGGGAGACCGCCTCCACGCCGCTGATCCTCGTCATCGCGATCACGCTCGTCGCCGGATTCGTGATCGGCTGGCTCGTCGCCAAGCTCGGCAACCGCAAGGGCGACTGACCGCCCCCGCCGCCTAGTGAGCGGCGGTGAACTCGCGCAGCGCTCGCGTCGCCTGCTCGGCTGAGGGGCCTCGGCCCTGCGCCGGCGCGACCGGGCCGCTCGCCACCCGCTCGACCGTCGCCCTGCCCCGTGGGACGACGAACTTCGCGAGCGAGAAGACTTCCGAGGCGGCGTCGCGCGGGTCGCGCACGGCCCGGAACTCCACGCGCAGCTCGCCCACGGTCGCCGTGGCGATCCCGTAGCCCTTGTAGGCGGAGTTGCTGTACCGCAGGTGGGCGTTCGGCCCCTTGATGATGGGGTCGAGCACCTTGGCGGCGGCGTTGCGCTGCCCCTCGTTCTTGGCAAACCGGTCCGCGATGCCCTGCGAGGTGACGGATCCGACGACGAGCTCCGTCGCCACCGGCTGGCCTCGCTTCAGACCGTCGATCCACAGCGAGCTCTGGCGGCCCGTGCGGGTCACGGTGCCGGCGAAGAACGTGTGGATGTCGCCGGTGAAGAACGCGACGTCCTCCACGCCGTGCTTCGTGATCGCATCGCAGATGAGCGAGCGCTCGTAGGCGTAGCCGTCCCACGCGTCGGTGTTGAGCGGCACGCCCGGGATCAGGTCGAGCGACATGGCCATCACCTGGTTGGCGATCAGCTTCCACGGCGCCGTCGACGTGCGCAGACGGTCGATCAGCCACTCGCGCTGCGGCGTGCCGAGCAGCGTCGCGGAGGTCCGGCGGGTCGGGGCCGCTCCCGTCGTGCAGAGGCTGAGGAAGCTGTCCTTCGGATTGCACGGCTGATCCGTGCGGAACCGCCGGGTGTCGAGGGCGAGCAGGTCGACCTGCCCGAACCTCGTGGCGCCCGAGGTGCGGTCGGGGTCGGTCGGGTCGCGGACGACCGGCATGGCCTCGAAGAACGCCCGGTAGCCGCTCGCCCGTCGCTCGAGGAATGGGATCGGACGGGCACCGGCCCGCCGGCTCTGGCCGCCGGGGAGCTCACCGGCGTAGTTGTCCTCGACCTCGTGGTCGTCCCAGATCGACACGAGCGGCGCCGACGCCCGCACGGCCCGTAGGTTCGCGTCGGCGTGGTAGGTCGCGTACTGCGCCCGGTACTCGTCGAACGTGCGGACGCTGCCGTCGGGCGTGACCGGCACGTTGCGCACCGAGCCTTCGAAGAAGGCCTGCTCGTAGATGTAGTCGCCGAGACACACCACCAGGTCGGCCTCCTGGAGCGCGAGGTCGCGGTGCGCGGCGTAGTTGCCCACCAGAAAGTCCTGGCAGGCGAAGAACGCGATCTTGATCGGCTCGGCGGAGCCCGGCGGGGGCGCGAGCCGCAGCCGCCCGACCGGCGAGCTCTCGCCGTCGGCGGTCTCGAAGCGATACCAGTAGCGCTCGCCCGGCCTCAGCGACCCGCCGCCGATGCGCACCCGTGCGCTCCCACCCGAGGCGGGGTCGGCCAGGGCCTGCGTCCTCGCGACGACGTTCGCGAACCCGGGATCCGAGGCGACCTCGACCCCGAGCCGCGTGGGGCGGTCGATGCCGGTGAGGTGGGTCCACAGCGTCGCGGCTCCCTCGTCGACCTGCCCGGAGGCGACGCCCTGCGCGAAGGCGACATCGGACGCGCCGGGGACGGCCGCAAGTGCGCGCGAGAGCAGGGGATCGGAGACCACCCACAGGCCGGCGGCTCCGGCGACGGCGTGGCGGACGAACGTGCGCCGCGTGAGGGCGGTATCGGTGGGGCGGTGCATCGGGACGGCACTCCGGGGCTGGGAGGACGTCCGACGATGCGCTCCGCCGCGCCCGAAGTCAATGCCTCGTCACGCGCCCTTCACGGGGCCCGCGCAGATGTGTGAGCCAAATCCGAGTCCCGGAGTCGGCTTGCCGCGCTGCGGACGGCTACTGTGAGAGGGCAATGATCTTCACGACCAAAGCCGAGTACGGCGTGCGCCTGCTCGTCGACCTCGGTCAGGCGGAGGGCGGATCCCCCGTCGCGCTCAAGGCGATCGCCGAGCGCGAGCATCTGCCGCTGGCGTACCTGGAGCGCATCGTCGCGCTGCTGCGCCGGGCCGGATTCGTGGAGAGCACGCGTGGCGCCCGCGGCGGCTACCTGCTCTCGCGCCAGCCGAGTGAGATCCGCATGGACGAGGTGATCGCGGCCCTCGACGGCCCGATCGCCCCGATGTCGTGTTTCATCGACGACAGCGCGACCGATGCGCACAAGGTCGTCTGTTCACACCACGAGGTCGACGACACCGGCCCTTGCGGCACGAAACTGCTCTGGACGCGCGTCCACGGTGGCGTCGTCCGCGCCCTCCAGCAGACGACGCTGGCCGACCTCATCGCGTTCGAACGCGGTGGTGTCGGTGCACTCGAAGCGCGGCGCCCGGCGGGCGACGTGCTCCCCGTCGTCACGGCGTAAACCCCTTTCCGCCGGACGGCCCGCGATCGGATCGCAGGCCCACCGGTCGACCCCTACAGCGAAGAAGCTCCACCCCGAAATCCATGGCCAAGCTCGAGATCAAGAACCTGCACGCCCGCGCTGACGAGAAGGAGATCCTCAAGGGTCTCGATCTCACGGTCAACGCCGGCGAGGTCCACGCCCTGATGGGCCCGAACGGCGCCGGCAAATCGACGCTGGCCAACGCGATCATGGGCCACCCGTCCCTCGAGACGCACGAGGGCCAGGTCCTGTTCGACGGTGAGGACATCACCGAGGCCGACCCCGACGAGCGCGCTCGTATGGGCCTCTTCATGGCCTTCCAGTACCCGGTCGCCATTCCGGGCGTCACCATCACGAAGTACCTGCGTACGGTGATGAACGCGCATCGCGTCGCCCGCGGCGAGGCGGAGGTCTCCCTCAAGGAGTTCCGCAAGACCGTCGAGGCGGCGATGGAGCTCGTGTCCATCCCGCGCGAGTTCACCACCCGCTACCTCAACGACGGGTTCTCCGGCGGCGAGAAGAAGCGCCTCGAAGTCCTGCAGCTCGCGCTCCAGAAGCCGAAGATCGCGATCCTCGACGAGACCGACTCCGGCCTCGACGTCGACGCGCTCAACGTCGTCGCGCACGGCATCAACGAGGTT
>JAURVW010001289.1 GCA_030655275.1 Solirubrobacteraceae bacterium | reverse complement strand
GATTGGGGCGATGCATGATCTCAACGCTCTTCGCTTCACGGCCGGCAGACGCGCCCTTGAGCCGCAGCGCAGCAGTTCCGAACTGCCACCTTGAATGAAGCTGATGAAAAGGAGGATCGGCGGGACAGGTTGTGCAGGTCGTAAGGTGCGCACCGAATCGCGCACACTTGATTGGAACTTGCAAACTACGCTCTGCGATCTTCTCGCTTCCTCCCCACAACCTTTTATTTGATTTCACAATGCTTGACTTTGCTCAACTCGATCGTGCGCTGTCGTGCCCCAGGGCGCTCAGGTTTCCTCGCTACCCAAGAGGCGCCTACCGCCTAATAGCCGAATGCTGGGCGACGATTTTGTATAGCTACTTGCCTGACACCACGTTCGTTTGTTTGCTCGAAGACACGCAGTTTGCAAATCAACGAATCTTTCTTACGCATGACGATTGCGCCGTTTACGATTTACCAGAATCTGATGTGGATGCGCCTCACAACCCGTTTGATCTGAGCCATATCACTGCCGATGAAACAGACGGGCTGGTCAAAAGCCTGGAGGGATCCCGAAGCGATCTAGCTTCGAGAGAGGAGGGGGATCTTAAAGTCGGTACCCAGCACCACCATCTTCACGGCGATCTGACATCGACACCGTCAGCGAAGTCCGTCTGTGGAGTTTGGTTGGATAGAGAATTTGAACGGCGTTGCGCCTGGCTGTGTGACCTTAGAGCGGTAGAAGGCGATGAGCGAGAAAAACATTGGCCGCCACCGCAGGTGAAAACGCAGAGCGATCTGCTGAACTACTCGCTAAGCAAGCGCGACGTAGGATGGCTTAACCCCGGCACGTCCACTGAACTTCTCAGGAGCTTTGCGCTTGCAGCGTTCGCCGAACACTTTAGACGCCGATTATCAGAGAGGACAGAGGAGAACTCAGTCAAGCAGCGCGCTCAGGATTTTGCTACTGTATGGAGCGATCTTTCAGACACTGGAAACTTTCGGTTGGGAGTCACGCACGCGCATACGGTAGGCATGTCGAATGGAAAGGAGTGCAGAAACATGGTGTATGACTATCACCCTTCCTCGATGCAATTTCATTGCTTTCCCGTTCTTAGCTTCCCAGCT
>JAURVW010001280.1 GCA_030655275.1 Solirubrobacteraceae bacterium | reverse complement strand
GTGGCGACCGGGTCGGCGTGGGCTGCGTAGGCGTCGTCTGGGTTGGCGCTCGGACCACGGCGCGGGCCGCCGGAGCCGCGGTGACCGCGCGTCGCCGAGCTGGCGACGGGGCCTGAGCGCCAATGCCGACTGGTGGCCGGCGACCGGTCCCTAGACTCGCCCGCAATGGCTCGCCGCGTTACCTACTCGCGCAACATCACGCTGTCGCTCTCGCGGTCCTGTCAGTGCGTGTGCAAGTACTGCGCGTTCGCGACGCGCAAGGCGCATCTGCGCACCCCGGCCGAGGTGGAACTCCTCATCGACCGCGCCGCCCGGCGCGGCGTGAAGGAACTGCTCGTGCTCACGGGCGAGGGCCCCGACACGGTGAAGGGCGTCTCCGAGCAGCTTGCCGAGTGGGGGCATGGCTCGTTCCTGGACTACGTCGTCTGGGCCTGCGAGCGCGGCCTCGACGCCGGCATGCTGCCCCACACGAACCTCGGGGTGCTCGAGCCGTGGGAGCTCGAGCGGCTGCGCGAGGTGACGGCGTCGCAGGGGCTGATGCTCGAATCCAGCAGTGAGCGCCTCATGGAGACGGTGCACGCCGGATCCCCGACGAAGCATCCTGAGCGCCGACTGGCAACGATCCGCGCGGCGGGCGAGCTGCGGATCCCCTTCACGAGCGGCGTGCTGCTCGGTATCGGTGAGACGCGTGAGGAGCGCTTCGACGCGCTGCGGGTGCTCGGCGAGGTGCAGGCCGAGTACGGCCACCTGCAGGAGATCATCGTGCAGAACTTCGTGCCGCACCGGCGGTACTACGGCGAGGACACCGGCGCCGTCGCGACCGAGGCCGCCGAGGCGTACTGGCGCACCGGACTCGGCACGCCGCCCGCGCTCGCCGCCCCCGACTGGGCGAACCCGATCGATCTCGCCGACCTGATCGAGGTCGTCGCTGCCGTGAAGGACCTCGTCCCGGGCGCACAGGTGCAGGTGCCGCCGAACCTGTCCGAGCACTGGCCCGAACTGGTCCGCGCCGGCGCGACCGACCTCGGCGGGCTCTCGAGCAACGGCGACCACATCTCGCCCGAGCATCCGTTCCCTTCGCCGAAGCAGGTGCGCGAGCGCCTCGCGCCCGACGGGGTCTCCGTCGCCGAACGGCTCTGCGCGCACGAGGCCTATCTCACGCCGGAGTGGATCTCGCCCGCCGTGATGGACGTGGTCCGCACGAAGTACTGGAGCTTCCTCCCGTGGGTCGACCGCGCGGATGGTGCAGGCGGCTCCGGTAGCGAGGCCGGAGACGGACCCGCGACCGACGCCGTCGAGCTCGGCGCCCCCGGCAGCGACGGTCTGGCCGCCGTCCTGGATCGGGCGGCGAGCGGCGACGCGCTCTCCCACGCTGAGCTGACCGCGCTCCTCTCGGACCGCCGCCCCGAGGTGGTTGAGGACGTGCGTCAGGCCGCCGACGCCCTGCGTGCCGAGCTGTGCGGCGAGGCGGTCACGTTCGTCGTGAACCGCAACCTCAACCTCACCAACGTCTGCACCGTCGGGTGCGCGTTCTGTGGGTTCGGACAGTCCAAGCGCTCTCCCGAGGCCTACACGCTCGACGAACTCGGTGTGCGTGCCCGACTCGCCGAGGCCGTCGCCGAGCAGGTGACCGAGCTGTGCATCCAGTCGGGCATCCACCCGGACTGGGACGAGTCGACCTACGTCGACTGGCTGCGGCTCTGCAAGCTCGTCGCACCCGAGATCCACCTGCACGCGTTCTCCCCGATGGAGCTCGACGCGATGCTTGAGCGCTCGGGCCTCGCGCCCGCCGCACTCCTCTCGGCACTGCGGGACGCCGGCCTCGGCTCGATCCCGGGCACCGCCGCCGAGATCCTCGACGACGAGGTGCGCAAGATCATCAGCCCGAACAAGCTTCCCGCCGCGCGGTGGGTCGAGCTGATCGGCGCGGCCCACGCCGCTGGCATCCCGACGACCTCGACGGTGATGTTCGGCCACGTGGAGCAGGCCCGGCACCTCGCCACGCACCTGCAGGTCGTCCGCGGACTCGCGGAACGCTCGACCGCCGCGCGGATCCAGGCGGCCGACCTCGTCGGCGCCGACGAGGCGACCGCCTACGCGTTCGCGGGCGCGCCCGGGGATCGCAGCGGTCGGCCCCGGCGCTCAGAGGCGCACACCGGGCCCGGGGAGGAACGGGCGCCGGCACCGCTGCCGGCCCGCATCACCGAGTTCGTGCCGCTGCGGTTCATCCCACACCAGACGCTCCTCGGGCGCACGAAGGGCGTCCGCGAACTCGATGCCGAGGAGACGCTGCGGCTCACGGCCGTCTTCCGGCTCGGGCTCGGCCGCAGCATCCCGAACCTCCAGACCTCCTGGGTCAAGCTCGGGATCGACCTCGCCACCGAGTCGCTGCGCTGGGGCGTCAACGACCTCGGCGGCACGCTGATGGAGGAGAACATCAGTCGTCTCGCCGGCGCCGATCACGGCGTGCGGCTCGACCCGGCCGAACTCGTCGCGGCGGCCCATGCGGCGGGGCGGCCAGCCGCCGAACGATCGACGCTCTACGCGGTGCGGGCGGAGCATCCGCTGCCGCTCGCGGTGTCGGCGCCCTAGCCGCCCCCGGCGACCTACGAGCGGGGAGCGTCCGTGCGCCAGCGGCGCTAGTGCTCGGGCGGCGTCTCGGCGTTGCGCGCGCCGAACAGATCTTCGTGGCGGGCCCGCAGCGTCGCCGCGGCTCCCGGCCCGTCGGCGAGGCCGACGTGCGCGCCGAGGCCGTGCACGAGCACGACGCCCTGGCCTCCGGCCTTCGTTCGCGCGAGGTCGGCGGCAGCCGCGAGTTCGTCGGCGATCGCAGGTTCGGAGGCGACGAGCGCCCGCCCGTCGCGATCTCGGCTCGACCGGTCGACGGGAAGCGTGGGGGTGAGCCCGGCGACGCCGATCGCGACGTCGACCTGTCCGATCCGCCAGGCGCGTCCGAACGAGTCGCTGATCAGGACGGCCAGTGGTGCCACGCCGCTGCGATCCTGCAGGGCGGCGCGGAGACTTCGGGCGGAGCCGTCGGGATCGACCGGCAGCAGGATCGCCCGCTCCGAGCCGTCCGGTCCGGCGTTGCTGCGGTCGACGCCCGCGTTCGCGCAGACGAACCCGTGATGCGTGCGGCAGATCAGGACGCCCCGCTCGCCGCGGATCACCTCGGCGGATTCGCCGAGGATCACCTGGTCGAGGCGAGGGTCGCGACCGGAGGCCTCCGCGAGGAGCGCAACAGCGGGCGACGGCTCGACGGTGCGCAGGTCGACGATCCGCCCCTCGGCCTTCGACACGAGCTTCTGCGCGACGCAGACGACCGTGCCCGGCTCGAGCCGGGCGGCCGTGACCTCGAGGATCAGGGCCGCGAGGTCGTCGCCCGGCGTGATCTCGGGAAGGCCGTCGACCGGTTCGATCCGTACGGCGCTCATCGGAGGCCCAGGGCCGCGTCGCCGCGGGTGCGCGGCACGATCGCGATGAGTTCCGAGACGGCCGTCGCCGCGGGCATCAACCGCGGATGCCGGCGATCACGCCGCGCGTGGCGGGCGCGCCGCCGCGCAGCGAGCCGAACCGGGCCCGCAGCGTGGCGAGGTCGTCGGCGGTGTCGATGTCGAGGGCGAGCGACGGGACGACCGTCGACACGGCCTGCAGGCCCAGACCGGCGGCCGTCTGCAGGTGGCGGCGCAGGCTGTCCGGGCCGAACGAGGGCTCCATCGCATCCGGCGGGTCCAGCAGGAGGGCGTTCGTGCCGGTGCCGTGGCGGTCGGGCACCACGACGACGGGCGGCTGGGGCACCGACAGCAGCGCCTCGAGGTCCTCGACCGTCACCAGCGGGCAGTCGCCGGGCGCGAGCAGGACACGCTCGTGCGGATGCGCGGCCGCAGCGATACCGCGGAGAGCGGCCTCGCTGTGGGAGATCGCGCCGTCGTCCGGCACCACGTCGGCGCTCTCGGCGATCGCACGGTGACGCGCCTCGCGGTCGTCGGTGACCACCACGACGCGGTCGATCGCGGCGCAGCGGCGCAGGTTCATCAGCACGTCGGCGAGCATCGCGAGCACGAGCGCGCGCCGGTCGGCGGCGTCGAGCACCTCCGAGAGTCGCGTCTTCGCGCTGCTGAGCCCCTTCACCGGCACGATCGCGAGCACCGGCCGCAGGGGCTCGGGTCCCGTCGGTTCGGGAGCGGGGGCCGGGGCCGGTGGCGCCGGCCTCGCCGGACGCAGGGGCCGAAGCGGCCCCGGTGCGCCGTCGGTCATCCCGCCGTCCGGACGTCGCCTGCGAGGTCGAGCACCGCCTGGGCGACCTCGCGGCGGGCCTCCGGGGTGTCGAGGAGCACGTCGGCCTGGCGGTGGATCATGCCCTCGGGCAGGTCGTTCTGAGGCGTGTCGTCGCTGAGGATGCCGCCCGCGACACCCGCGTAGAGCGCGGCGATGCCGTCGGCGTCGTGCGTGACGCCGAGGTGGTCGAGGAACGCGTCGGTCGGTCCCTTGAGGACGAAGCCCTTCACGAGCGGAGAGACCGCCACGACCGGCGCCTTCGCCGCCTTCACGGCGTCGCGCAGACCGGGCAGGCCGAGGATCGGCGTGATCGACAGGGCGGGGTTGGACGGACCGATCACGATGACGTCGGCGGCCTCGATCGCGGCGAACGTCTCGCCGGTGACCGTCGCCTCCTCGAGCCCCTCCACCTTCACGTCCTCGATCGGGCCGATGCCGCCGCCGCGGATGAGGAAGTCCTGCACGCCGGTGCGCTTGCCGCCGGCCTGGACGGTCGTGCGGAGCTGGTCGTCGGTCGGCGGGAGCACGGTCGCGGCGATCCCCAGCGACGCGGTCAGCCGGGCCAGGGCGCTCGTCGGCGTGACGCCCTCGGAGAACCACTTGGCACGCTGCACGCAGACGGCGAGGTCCTTGTCGCCCAGGTTGAACCAGATGTCCTCGCCGAGCGACTTCAGCTCGTCCATCACGTTGAAGGTGTCGCCCTTGATGCCCCAGCCACGGTCGTCGACGCGCTGCGCGAGCCAGTACGAGACGAGATCCGGGTCGGGGGAGACGTGTGCGCCGTAGATCTCGATGTCGTCGGCGACGTTCGCGAGCACGGTGAGGCTGGCGCCGACCACGTCGAGCAGGCCGCGGGCGAGCTTGGCGCCGCCCGTGCCACCGGACAGCAGCACGACGTTCGGCTTGCTCTGACCCTGGTCGGTTGGATCGCTCTGGGTGCTCATCGCTGGTCCTCGTGGTTGGTGTGCTCGGGCCACAGATCGGAAGGGAGGCCGGTGATCCGGATGCCCGCGTGGGCACGGTGGCGGACGTTCATGCCGATCAGCATCGCGGTCAGGCTCTCGACGATACGAGCCTGCTCGAGCGGGCCGGCATCGACGGCCCGCAGCCCGTCGATCCGCTGCAGGAGGGCGGCGACGCGAGCTTTGTCGGCGCGGTCGTCGCCACAGACCAGGACGTCCTCGTCGAGCGCCTGGCCCAGGGTGCCGAGCGTCTTGGCGCTGACCGTGTGCAAGGCAGCGACGACGCGCACGCCCTCGGGCAGCATCTCGTCGGCCTGCTGGGCGGCCGAGCCCTGCCAGACGCCGATGGTGCGGGTCGCCTTGCCGCTGACGGCGGCGGCGAGTGGGACGGTCGCGTCGACGACGAGCTGGCCGGGCCGAAAAGCGCCGCGCAGCGAGGTGAAGGTCTCGGAGTGGTTGCGGAACGGGACGCAGAGCACGACGACCTCGGCGGCCGCGACGGCGCCGGCGTTGTCGGCCGCAGTCAGGGCGCCCGCGTCCGCGGATCCGGCCGCGCCGAGCTTCGCCTCGAGCTTGCGGACGGCCTCCGTCGCACGTTCCTGGTCGCGCGACCCGACCACGACGGGCACGCCGGCAGCGGCGAACCGCAGGGCGAGTCCGGAGCCGAGCGCCCCGGATCCGCCGACGATCGCCACGGGCTCGGAGGTGGCGGAGAGGTCGCTCACGGGGCCGACGCTAACGGACACCGCAGGACCCTGCACCGCGAGCCGTCACCCTGCAGGCGATCGACCACGCGCGGGCCGCCGCGGTGAGGGGCGAAGCCACCGGCCGACCGTGCTCAGCCGGCCGAGACCGCCTGGTAGCGCTCGACGGCATGCCCGCGCTCCTCGGCGTGGTCGACGATCGGCTCGGGGTAGTCATCCCCGATCACGCAGCCGGCGTCCGCCTGCTGCTCGGGGGTCATCTTCCACGGCTCGGGCAGGAGCTTGTCCGGGACGCCCGCGAGCTCCGGGCACCAGCGGCGCACGTACTCACCCTTCGGGTCGAACTTCTTCTGCTGGAGGGTCGGGTTGAACATCCGCCGGAAGTACGGCGCGGGATCGGTGCCCGTGCTCGCGGTCCACTGCCAACCGCCGTTGTTGCTGGCCAGGTCGCCGTCGAGGAGCTGGTGCATGAAGTACGCCTCGCCCTCGCGCCAGTTGAGGTGCAGGTCCTTCGTGAGGAACGACGCGACCACCATGCGGGCCCGGTTGTGCATGAAGCCGGTGGCGTTGAGCTGCCGCATCGCGGCGTCGACGACCGGGTAGCCGGTCTTCCCGTCCTTCCACGCCTGGAGGGCCTCGTCGTCGTGCTCCCACTTCAGCGCGCGGTACTTCTCCTGGAACTCGGTCGTGGCGGTGTGCGGGAACTGCCGCTGCACGTTGAGGTAGAAGTCGCGCCAGGCGAGTTCGTTGCGGAACGTCGCCGAGCCGGGGCCGCCGGCATCGAGCACCAGGCGCTCGGCGAGCAACGGCGAGAGCGACCCGTAGTGCAGGTACGTCGAGAGGCGCGAGGTCTGCGACGGCAGGTCGCTGCGCAGATCCTCGTACTTGGCCAGCCCTCCGCTCGCGAGCTTGCCGTCGGCCCACTGCCCGGCGTGGTGCACGCCCGCGATCTCTCCGGGCTCGGGCGGATCCTCGACCTTCGCGTCGGCGGCGTCGAAGCCCAGGTCGGCGAGCGTGGGGAGGTCGCCACGGTTCCCGCGCGGGGTGTGCAGCGAGGTCGGTGCCTTGATCAGCTGCCGACGCTCCTGCTGGGCCCACACCTTCGAGAAGGGCGTGAACACGATGTGGGGCTTGCCGCCCTGCGTCTGGATCGCGTCGAGGTCGGCGGCGATCGCGAGCCCGGGGTGGAGGTGGAGCGTCGCCCCGGCGGCCTCGATCGCGTTCGAGGCGCGGTCGTCTCGGGCACGCGCGAAGGCGGTCACGTCCTCCGTGGCGTGGACCTCCGTGGCGCCGGTGTCGTCCACGATCTTCGCGAGCTCCTTCGATGGATCGCCGTGACGCCACCAGAGGCGGCCGCCCAGGTCGTGCCAGCGCTCGTCGAGGGCCTTCAGCGTCTCGAGCAGATAGCCCGTGCGGCGGGCGCTGGCGAACCGGCCGTGGATCAGGCGGTCGTCGAAGCAGAAGACGGGGATCACGCCGTCGTCGCCACCGGACTCGATCGCGGCCTGCAGCGCGGGGAGGTCGTGCACACGTAGGTCGCGGCGGTACCAGAGGATCGCGGGGGCCATAGGGGGTCTACGGTGCCAGGTCGGCCGCCGATCACGCCGGCGGTCGCGGCGACCGGGTCAGGTCTTCGGCGCGTAGACCGTGAACCCGACCTCCATCTTGCCGTGCCCGGGCACGGTGCAGATGAGGCGGTAGCGGCCCGGGGCGAGCTTCATGTCGACGGAGGCGCGGGTCGGCTTGTTCTGCATCTGGCCGGGCGTGCGGCCGATGATCTTCGTCGGCGGCCCGGAGATCTCGCCGTTCTCGTCGGCGGGGGCGATGTAGAGGTCGTGGGGCTGGGAGTCGGTGTTGACGAGCTCGAAGTTCACGATGTCGGCGGTGGTGGAGCTGCGGCTGAGCCGGAACGGCTCCGCGCCCTCGGTGGCCGTCACGCCGACGGCGCCGTAGACGGGGCCGGATGGGGCCGGCGTCGGCGTCGGCTCGGGAGCACCGGGCATCGGCGTCGGGGTCGGTGTGGCGGCGGGCGGCTCGGTCGTCGGGGCAGGACCCTGGACCGGCGCGGGCGGTGCCGAGATGCCGGGCGTCGCGCCCGGCGCGGGCGTCGGCGTCGGCGTCGCGGGCGCTTTCTTCGAGGCTTCGATGCGGCGCTTGCGCTCGGCGAGACAGGCCGTACGACGCTTGCGATCGGCCTTCGTGAGCCGCGTCGCCTTGCTCTTCACGAGCTTCTGGCACCGCTTGGACAGCGCCTTCGTCGCCTGCGCGGTCGTCAGCCCCGAACGGCGGGCGAGCGCCCCCTGCTCGGCCGCGTCACGTCGCGCCGCGATCAGCCCGTCGACGACCGCTGCGCCGAGCGTGCCGTGGCTCGTGGTGCCCGGCGCGTTGCGGGCGGTCTCGTCGACCAGCGGATTGTCGCCGACGCGCATCACGAGAGGGTCGAGGTCGGTGCCCACGGCCCACATCGTCATGCCCGGAGGCATGCGGTGGCCGGCATGCCCGGCGTGCGACCAGGCCGGGGGCGCCGTCACCGAGAAGGCCGAGGCTGCGACGGCGAGCGCCGTCGCGAGGTGGCGGGCGGAGCGCGCGGACGCCATCGATCAGGCGGCCATGAGGGGCGAGCGTGCGAGGCCGCCGATCCC
>JAURVW010001263.1 GCA_030655275.1 Solirubrobacteraceae bacterium | reverse complement strand
GGCGCGGCGGCGGAGCCGCAGGCCCGCGTGCGCGCGCTCGCGCCCTCGCGCCACGGCCTCCCCTCGCGGCTCAGCTTAGATCGGCAGCCAGGGCGTGACGATCGCCGCGCGCCCCGGGAGCAGGAACCGCAGGCGGGCCGGACCGGACGGCACGCCGTCGATCGAAAAGCGACCGTGCTCGTCGAGGTCGCCCTCGAGGGCGCCGCTCGCGTGCTCGACCGCGAACCGACCCTCGGAGCTCGGCACGACGTAGCCCGTGAGGGCGCGCGTCTCACCGTCCTCGGCGACATCGACCTCGATGTACTCGTCCTCGCCGAGCGAGAACGTGAGGAGCCGGGTGGGCGTCGCCGTGCTGCGCACGCCGGCGAGCTCGCGGTCCTCCACGGCGGAATCGCTCAGCAGCTCGGCGAGCTGCGCGTCGAGATCCCGGAGCTCGATGGCGGCGTAGGCGGCGAGCGTCACGGGGCTGGGCACCGGGTCGGTGCGGCCGAAGAGGTCGCCGAGTTCCGCCATCAGTTGGTCGTCGGGATCGATGGGGTCGGTCGGGTCGAACATCGTCACTGGAGGAACAGAGCGCTAACTCGTCTCCGTGATACCAAGAAGTTCAAGTTCTTCGCGAAGTCGCCCCAGGCACCGCCCGCGCGTGGGTCCGATGCTGCCCACGGGCATGTCGAGTGCGGCGCTCACCTCGTCATAGCTCGGCGGCGGTTCGGCGGCCAGCACACGCAGGAGCGTGCGACAGCGCTCGGAGATCGCGCCCATCGCGCGGCGCAGGAGCTGGTCGCGCTCGCGCACGAGCAGTTCACCGTCGGGGCGGGCCCGCGCATCGGGGATGTCGGCGGGCTCGTCGGTGAGGATCGTCTTCGACGAGCCGGCGATCACGCGCAACGATTCGCGGCGGGCGGTCGTCGCGAGCCACGCACCGACGCGCTCGGGATCCTGGATCCGGTCGAGGTTCTCGACGAGCCGCAGCCAGGTGGTCTGGACCACGTCGGCGGCGTCGGCCTCCGAGAGCCGGTGGCCGCGCGCCGTCGCCCAGACGAGGCGGTTGAACCGGTCGACGAGGCCGTTCCAGGCGGCGCGATCGCCGCTGGAAGCGGCTGCGAGCTGTACTGCGAGAGTCAAGGGAGAGCGGCGGGTGGGGCCGTCCCGCGACTCTACCGCGTGGCTCGCTGGCGCCTCGGCGCTCTCTGGCCGACCCGGCGTCGCTCGGCGTGACGGGCCCGCTGACGCCCCAGAACTCGAAACGGACCACGGTCCCGGTAGCCCACAGCGACCGGGACCGTGGTCCATTTTGCTGAGCCGCGTCTTCAGGCGGCGAGCAGGACCGGCGCGACCATCCGGTCCGGTGCCTCGACGGTGATTCGGCTGGCGACCTCGGCGTGCCAGGTGGCCGAGGCGCCGGCCTGCGGGTCGGCGAGCTCCCACCAGGTGCGCTCGCAGGCGGCGGCGAGCTCGGCGGCCGCGGGGCTCGCGAGCCACGACGGCGCGAGCTCGACGAGCCGTGCGTTGTAGACGTTGCCGAGACGCAGATGGTCGGGCAGCTCGAGGGCCATCGGGCGGACCGTGCCGCAGGATTCGACGATCAGGACCGGCGCGAACGCGGCGAGATCGCGGCTGGGGAACTGCGGCACGAACCGACCGCGGTAGAGGACGAGCTGGTCGGAGGTGGCGACCTCCGCACGGATCCCGATGCCGAGTTCGGCGGCGAGGCCCCGGGCGGTGCGCAGCGCCGCGGCGACGTCGTGGCCGGTCGGGATCTCGTCGACCAGACCGAGCATGGAGCGGCCACCGAGGGCGAGCGGATCGATCTGCACGGCGCACGCGCCCTCGGCCGCGGCGAGACGGACGACCGACTCGAGGCTCGCGGCGCTCGAGCGGGTCAGCGTGAAGGAGAGCCCGAAGGCAATGCCGGCCTCGCGGACGACCTCCAGGTTGCGGACGGCCTGGGCGAAGGCACCCTCGCGGCGACGCAGCGCGTCGTGCTCGGTCTCGGTGCCGTCGATCGTGACCCAGAGGAAGTCGATCAGCGGGGCCACCGGCGCGAAGCGGCGCGCCTGGCTCAGGAGCATGCCGTTCGTGGTGACGGTCGTGAAGAGGTCGAGGCGCCGGGCGCGGGCGAGCAGGCCGGGCAGGCCGTCGTAGAGGAACGGCTCGCCGCCGGCGATCTCGAGGTGGTCGTAGCCGAGACGGGCGCCGTCCTTGAGGGCGGCGTGGAGCAGCTCGCGCGGGAGATCCTCCTGGCCCTGCGGACCGGTCATCGGCACGTGGTGGCCGTAGGCGACGTTGCAGCGGCTCGTCGGATGGACGCGCAGCACGCCCGCCGTCGCCGGCAGTCGCGGCGTCCGGCCGTCGGTCTTGTTCTCCCCCATCGCGATCATCACGTTCGTTTCCCTCGTCCTCAGTAGGCGAGCGGTCACCCCCAGTGACCGCTCTTGTGGAGACAGAGCCGTGAGGGAGTCCGCTGATACATCCGAATCTCGGCGAGTTCGCGAACCGGGGGACAAGCGCGTGTGTCGCGGCGTAGCGCGACCAGGTGGGACGGGCGGTTCGAGCGCCGCCGCGCGTCGACGGCCTCTCAGCGAACCCTCAGGTT
>JAURVW010001246.1 GCA_030655275.1 Solirubrobacteraceae bacterium | reverse complement strand
CTGGCGATCGGCCTCGAGCGCGACGGCCGCGGCGACGGCCGGCGCCACCTCGCGGTCGAACACCGAGGGGATGATGAAGTCCTCGCGGAGCTGATCGGCGGGGACGGCGTCGGCGATGGCGCGGGCCGCGGCGATCTTCATCTCCTCGGTGATCGCGCGCGCACGCACGTCCATCGCGCCGCGGAAGATGCCGGGGAACGCGAGCACGTTGTTGATCTGGTTCGGGTAGTCGGAGCGGCCCGTCGCCAGGATCCGCACGTACGGCGCGGCCTCCTCGGGGTTGACCTCCGGATCCGGGTTCGACATCGCGAAGACCATGGCGTCGCGCGCCATGCGCGACAGGTCCTTCGCCTCGATCACGCCCGGGCCGGAGAGCCCGATGAAGAGGTCGATGTCGTCGATGACGTCCTTCGGGGAACCGAGCACCTTGCCGGGGTTCGAGTTCTCCGCGTACCAGCGCTTCATCGAGTTCATGGACCCGTCGATGTAGTCCGGGCGGGTGGTGGAGAGCGCACCCTGGCGGTCGCAGCCGATCACGTCGCGGACGCCCGCGTTCATGAGGATCTTCGTGACGGCGACGCCGGCGGCGCCGATGCCGACGCACAGGACGCGGAGGTCCTCGATGCGCTTGTCGATCAGCTTGAGGGCGTTGTAGACCGCGGCGAGCGTCACGATCGCGGTGCCGTGCTGATCGTCGTGGAAGACGGGGATGTCGAGCTCGGCCTTGAGGCGGTCCTCGATCTCGAAGCAGCGGGGGGCGGAGATGTCCTCGAGGTTGATGCCACCGAACGTCGGCGCCATCAGCTTCACGGTGCGGATGATCTCCTCGGTGTCCTTCGTGTCGAGGCAGATCGGAAAGGCGTCGACGCCCGCGAACTCCTTGAACAGGACGCACTTGCCCTCCATCACGGGCATCGCGGCCTCGGGGCCGATGTCGCCCATGCCGAGCACGGCGGTGCCGTCGGACACGACCGCCACCGTGTTGCGCTTGATCGTGTAGTCGAACGCCTTGGCCTTGTCGCGGTGGATCGCCTCGCACACGCGCGCCACGCCCGGCGTGTACGCCATGGCGAGATCGTCGCGGGTGCGCAGCGGGGCGGCGGCCTCGCTGGAGAGCTTGCCGCCGTGGTGCAGCGCGAAGGTGCGGTCGGTGAGGCCCAGGACGCGCACGTCCTCGACGGCGTCGAGCAGATCGCGCAGCGTCTGCTGGTGCAGGGAGCTCGAGCAGTTGACGACCACGTCGCGGACGGACCGCCCACGCTCGGCCGATACGACGTCGTTGGCCACGACCTCGCCCTCGCAGGCGACGATCGCGTCTACGAGACGGGTGACCGCTCCGGGCGAGTCGTCGATCTCCACGCGAAGAACGACCGAGTACTGGGCGCTTGGTCTACTCACAACCCCCTGAGCATACGCAGGACGCGTCAGCCCCTGCGGCGCGCACGGCGCGGTCTTCACGACGGTGTGACAACCGTGGCCGATGATCTGCCTGACAGCCTGCACCTGGCGGTCCCCACGAGATCGACCCGCGGCGGGCGCGCCGCAGGATGCGCGGAGTGACCGGCCGTCAGGTCGTCGGAGCCAGGGGCACGACCTCACCGCGCTCGGCGCTCTGGCGGGCCGCCTCGATCACGGTGAAGACCGCCCGGCTGTCGTGCGGATCGACGGGAGCGGGACCGACGCCTGCCGCCCAGTCGGGCACGGCGGCGTAGAAGGCCGCGTAGGCGCCGCGTTCCACGGTCTCTTCGCGACGACCGGCCGCCGTGCTGAGGGTGCCGGGCGGGTTGAGGCCGAACGACGGCGCGTCCGGCCCGAGCCCGGCGCGCAGCTGGGCCTCCTGCACGTCGAGGCCCTCGCTCATGAAGCCGCCGTCGGTGCCGGTCAGTTCGAGGCGTGGGGCGGGGATCGCCGCGATCGCGCTCATCGACAGGTGCGAGCGGGCGCCACCCTCGTGCTCGAGGACGAGGAAGACGTCGTCGTCGGTCTCGGCACCGGGCCGCAGGACGCCGATCTCGGCGTAGACCGAGCGAGCGGGCCCGAGCAGCAGGAGCGCCTGGTCGATCAGGTGCGGTCCGAGGTCGAGCAGCTGCCCACCACCGTCGCGCGGATCGCCGCC
>JAURVW010001244.1 GCA_030655275.1 Solirubrobacteraceae bacterium | reverse complement strand
GTGGCGATGCCCACGTCGGCGCGCGCCGCGATGTCGTTGAGCGAGACCGATGTCCCGATCTCGTCGAACAGGCCCGAGGCTGCCTCGACGATGCGCTCGCGGTTGCGCTGGGCGTCGGCCCGCATGTCATCCCTCTAACTGGAGTAAGTGATCCACTTGTGCTAGACCTGACACCTGGAGCAGGTGCTCCAGATAACCGTAGTGAGGAAGTGCCATGAGAGCAATCCAGTTCAAGGCCTACGGACCCCCGGACGTCCTCAGCGCGGTCACGGTGGACCTGCCGACTCCCGGCAGGGGACAGATCCGGGTGCGCGTCGAGGCGACGAGCGTCAACCACGTCGACGTGCTTGCACGAGCGGGCGGATATCGGCGCGTCACCCGGAGGAAGGCGCCGTACGGCACGGGCATCGACCTGGTGGGTGTCGTCGATGCCGTCGGAGAAGGCGTCACGAGCTGGTCGCCGGGCGATCGGGTCTGGGGGGTGTCTGGCCATGCGTTCTCGCTCCCGGTGGGAATGCTTGCCGACTATGCGCTGCTTCCGAGTGAGGCCGTGGCGCCGGCTCCCACCGGCATGACCTCGGAGCAAGCGGTGTCTGCCCTGGTGCCTGCGACCATCGCCTGGACTGCCGTGGGGCATGTCCCCGTGGCGCCAGGAGACACCGTCGTCGTTCGCGGCGCCGCGGGAGGCATGGGATCGGCCATGGTCCAGCTGGCCGTGCATCGCGGTGCGCGGGTCATCGGTATCGCGACCGACGAGACGGCCGACTTCGTCCGGGGCCTCGGGGCCGATCAGGTCCTGGACTTCCGCCGGACCGGCCCCGGCGACATCCCGCGCGCCGATGGCATCTTCGATACGACCGGTGTCGACCTGCTGGCGTGGCGGAAGCGACTGAAGCGGGACGGACGGATGGTGACGACCGCAGCGCTCGGGTCGCCGTCCGCGCTCGGTGCGGTGGCGGCCTCGTTCCCGGCTGGCCGACGTCGCATCCGCGGTTTCGTGGGCCAGCCCGCCCCCGGTGCGATCGCTCAGGCTTCGCGGCTGCTCACCGACGGCATCGTCACGCCCCACGTCGCCGAGACCTTCACGATGGACGAGGTCGCAGACGCACATCGCCTGTTCGAGTCCGGCGACGCCATGGGCCGACTGGTCGTCACGCCACGCTGAATCTCGCTGGTCGTCCCGAGCGCC
>JAURVW010000839.1 GCA_030655275.1 Solirubrobacteraceae bacterium | reverse complement strand
GTCGCGACCGGCGTCGGCGTCGGCACCGGCGTCGGGGTCGGAGCCGGCCCGACCGTCAGGGTGGCCGACGACGGTGCGCGCAGGCCGACGAGGCCCGTCACGTCGGCCGTGGCCACGGTGTACGAGCCCTCGGCGGGCGCGGTGACGGGGATCGTCACCGTGCACGAGATCGAGCCCGCCGCCAGGTTGCCGTTCGTGATCGCGACGCTCGTCGCCCCAGACGTGGCCGTGATCGCCGGCGCCGAGGGCGCGGCCGCATCGGTGCAGCTGGTCGTCGCCGCGCCGCTCGCCACGCTCAGGCCCTGCGGGAGCGAGGCCGCAAAGGCCCAACCGCTCTTGGCAGCGCGGTCGGTGGTGTTCGTGATCGTGAAGGTCAGCGTCGAGTCCGCGGCGGTGACGTCGACCGTCTCCGGCGCGAACGCCACGTCGAGCTTCGGCGTGCCGTCGAGCACCTTGATGTTCGACACCGCCGCGTCGTTGCCGACGTGCGAGGTGTTGGTGTTGATGAGCTGCAGGCCGAGCTTCGTGCCGGAGACCAACACCGAGCGCGTGCTCGGGAAGGTGCCGCGATAGCCCGCGCAGCTGCCGGCGACGCAGCCCGTGATGGTGGTGGGCGTCCCGGGGGCGCCGCACGGGTTGATGGCGCCCGTGCCTGCGTAGAGCGGCAAGCTGGCGCCCTGGTCGTCGAGGACGGAGAAGCGGTACGCCGGAGCGCTCCCGCCCGAGCCCGCGCAGTTGTAGGCCGCGGCGTCGAGCGAGGCGACCACGAAGCGGCCTGCGGCCACGTTGATCGGAGCCCCGACGGTGCGGAACTCGAGCGACGGCGAGTCGGTGATGTCGATGAGGTTGGTGTACGCCGCGAGGGCACTCCCGGTTGTCGACCCCGACGCTGCGCGCGCCAGCGCACGCGTGTTCGTGAACCCGTTCGCCGAGCATCCGGCGCCCGGGCCGGAGGTGATCGCCGTGCTCTGCGCGCTGAGGATCAGGCCGTTGCAGTCGTCGTAGTTCAACCAGCCCGGGCTGGCCGTGAAGGTGACGGGGCTGCCGCCGTCGGTGGTCGCGCTCGCATACGAGCCGAGGAGTGCCGGGGCCACGCGGCCCTCGGCCGGTGCGCCGTTGGAGAAGTCCTCCGCGAACAACACCGTCGGCGCGTCCGGCACACCCGGTGCGGCGGCGGCGGGCCCCGCCGCGAATCCGCCGCCCAGACCGAGCAGGACGACGAA
>JAURVW010001226.1 GCA_030655275.1 Solirubrobacteraceae bacterium | reverse complement strand
ACCGTCACGCAACTGCCGACGATCGGCACGCTCGTGAAGGGCGACGGCACACCCGTCACGCTCGGCAGCGTGCTGACGCCGGCAGAACTCACCGGCCTGCAATACGTGCCGCCGGCCGACTTCGACGGCAGCGCGCCGATCGGCCAGTTCAACTACAGCGTCAGCGAAGGCGGCGTCACCGTCGGCGGCGGCGTCACGATCGAACTCGCGACCGTCAACGACGCGCCCGTCGGCAACGCCGATGCGGCGAGCACGCCGGAGGACACGCCGATCAGCGGCAACCTGCTCGCCAACGACAGCGACGTCGATGGCGACACGCTCACGGTCACGCAGTACACGATTGCCGGCGTGGTGCACCCGGCCGGCAGCAGCACCACGCTCGCCGGCATCGGCACCATCGTCATCGATGCCAACGGCAGCTACACCTTCACGCCCGCGACCGACTACCACGGCCCGGTGCCGCCGATCGGCTACACGCTGAGCGACGGCACCGTCACGACGAGCTCGACGCTGACCCTCACCGTGACCCCGGTCAACGACCCGCCGGTCGCGATCGACGACCTCGCCTCGACGCCGATCAACGTGCCGGTCACCGTCGCCGTGCTCGGCAACGACAGCGACAGGGACGGCGACCCGATCGCCGTCACCGGCGCCACGCTCGCGAACCCGGCACAAGGCACGGTCGTCGTCAACCCGAACGGCACCGTCACCTTCACGCCCGCGACCGACGTCGCCGGCCCGGTCGTCATCGGCTACACGGTCTCCGATGGCCAGGGCGGCACCGCCACCGCGACCATCACCGTCAACGTCGGCAACAACACGCCGCCGGCCGGCGCCGACAGCGTCCACACGATCGCCGAAGACAGTTCGTACACCGTGCAGGTCGGCGACTTCGGCTTCAGCGATGCCGACAGCGGCCAGACGCTTTCGAATGTCCGCATCGACACCCTGCCCGCCGCCGGCACCTTGCTGCTGAACGGCAACCCCGTCGCCATCGGCGCGGTCATCTCGGCCGCC